>LJTR01000479.1 GCA_001303465.1 Phycisphaerae bacterium SG8_4 | reverse complement strand
TTGCGAGCCCAGAAGCCATAATTCTCCGGGTAGAGCCCCCGGTTACCCGAGGGGCTCCCCCACAGATCCGGACGAGCGCAATTAACGCATCCGGTTCCTCGAGACATGCGTTTGCTGAAAGCTCAGACATAACTGGGTGTGCCTTTTCCATGGGTGAACAATTCGGGCGACAGGTACATGGAACTTCCGGGTCTGCAAAAGTGAGTTAAACCGCTTCCAACTCATGCCATCGCGTTTACGTGAACGACAGTTGAGCCAGTAACGCCATATGCGTAGGGCATGATCGCGAAAGGCTGCTAGCGACACATAGTTGCCCGTAACACCGTAGTAGGCAAAGTGCCCCTGAAGCTTCTGGCAAATACGCTGGTGCTGCCAAGCTAACTCCTTGTGACGATACTTCTTGCACCAGACATGAATGCCCTGTAAGCTACGGCGTAACTTCGGGGACGCCGTTTTCTTCCTTATGCAAAATCCCCCTTTCGTAGTCTTACCCCAGTAGTGTGTGAATCCAAGGAAGTCGAAAGTCTCTGGTTTCTTCTTGATATCCCATGGATGACGAAAGTCCACCAGACGTGTCTTTTCCGGATGAATTGTAAGCCCATACTTACCGAAACGTTTCGGAAGTACCTCAAGTACGCGCTGTGCGTCCTCTTGTCGCTGGAAGACTATCACAAAGTCGTCGGCGAACCGAATCAACTTCGCTGGGCCTTTCAGGCGTGGACAAACAACCCCTTCGAACCAGACATCCAGCACCGTGTGCAGGTAGATGTTGCTCAGTAACGGACTGATCACTCCACCTTGAGGTGTACCATCTTCGCTGACCGTTACAATCCCATCTGCCTGCACGCCCGCCCGCAGCCACTTGGACAGCAGACGCAGTATGACCGAGTCTTTCACTCGGCGGCGGAGAATCTCGTGCAATTGAGAGTGCGGGATGCTATCGAAGTAACTGCGTATATCAACATCCAGCACCCAGCCACCATTCATCCCTGTCAGAGCCTCACGCAGGACGTCGAGGGCCTGATGGGCTGATCGTCGCGGTCTGAAGCCAAAGGAGCAATCCAGAAAATCCCTTTCGTAGATTGGCTCCAACAGCATCGCAACCGCTCGCTGCAACACCTTGTCCGCCACGGTAGGCACGTTCACAGCGCAATGCACTTTGCGACAGCACAAAGTTGGGATGGGCAACTATCACGCATCCCTTTCATCCACGGCGAGGACAGCGGTTTCAAATACTCAAGGCCAGGAAGGTGTCTGGCGTTCAACATCAGGAGGAACTCTCACGGTTAGCCAGGAGTGGACTGACCGTGCAGAACCATCACCTTACAGCTCGATGAATATCGATGATCCTGTTTTCAGCGCGCAATGCCTATCGGCCTTGGTAGAACTCGTGGAAAATATTCGCACGAAAAAATCAAAAAAGGGTTGACACATGAAAAAGGACAGATTATTATCAGACCAGTTATATAAGTGGTCTGATAGTCATGAAGAATCGATCTGCCACATCACTGCGCAGAAGAAGAAAAGCTCTGGTCCGCCGACTACCACCGGCAGAGGCCATCCTTCGAGGATCTCTGATCGAACGTTACAAGAAATGTGGAAAGCCCGGCTGCCGGTGCGCCAAGGGACCAGGACACGGGCCCAAATATTATCTTTCGATAAGCCAAGCAGGGAAAAATCCTCAGATGGACTATGTCCCGCAGGATTACTGCGAGCAAGTCGAAGCCTACCTGGCAAACTATCAATCAATCAAGGAAATCCTGAAAGAAATCTGCGATATCAACTCCGAACTTCTCAGCCGCAGAGAGAGGCTGTAGGAAACACACATGTATTCTGGCACTGCTATAGACATAGACATCGACGCGGTCGCCACGTTGGTTGCCAATATGCTCACCGAACAGTTAAAAGCAGTGTCGCGGGAAACTTCAAGCACGGAGGCAAAGCATGATTTCCAAGATACAGGACCATCACTTAAACCAGCCCGCCTATGTCTACATCCGCCAGTCAACAATGAACCAAGTTCGCTATCATCAGGAGAGTACCGAGCGGCAATATGCCCTGAAGAACAAAGCCACCGAACTGGGCTGGGCCGAGTCGATGATCCGGGTTCTCGATGCCGACCTCGGGGTCTCAGGAGCTCAAATGATGGGCAGAGAGGATTTCAAGATACTGGTCGCCGATGTCTCGATGGGCAAGGTTGGAGCGGTATTGGCTTTGGAGGCATCGCGACTGGCTCGTTCCTGCACCGATTGGCATCGTCTTCTGGAATTATGTTCATTAACCAATACGCTCATCATCGATTTCAACGATCAACTTCTATTGGGATTGAAAGGGACTATGTCTCAAGCAGAACTCCACTTCATCCGCGCCCGCCTCCAGGGCGGCAAATTGAACAAGGCAAAAAAGGGGCTATTGAAATCTCCTCTGCCAGTAGGTTTGTGTTATGATGACCAGGACAATATCGTTCTGGACCCGGATGAAGAAATCCGTGGCACGGTTAAACTGGTGTTTGATGCCTTCAGGGAAACTGGCAGCGCTTATGGTGTGATTCACCGATTTACTGAACAAGGCATGCAGTTCCCCAAAAGGGCTTATGGTGGTGTTTGGAACGGCAAGCTTATCTGGAGCCATCTGACGCACAGCCGAGCGCTTGGGGTACTCAAGAATCCTGCCTATTCAGGGACATACGTGTATGGCCGATACAAGTACAAGCGATATATAGCCTCGGATGGCAGTATTCGAACCAAATGCACAAAAGTCCCTATGTCACTGTGGTCTGTGGTCATCCATGATCACCATGAAGGGTATATCAGTTGGCAGGAGTATCTTGATAACCTGGAAACACTGCAGAAGAATCGAACAAATGGAGAGGAGAATCTCTTGAGTGGTCCGGCAAGAGAAGGATTGGCGCTTTGTCAGGGGCTGCTCCTCTGCGGAGCGTGTGGCCGTCGCTTGTCAATACGCTATAAGGGCAATGGTGGCATCTATCCGGTCTACGAATGCAATTATCTGAGGCGTGAAGGCCTTTCCACGAAGCCGGGCCTGTGTATTCGCTGCGACTTGGTAGACAACGCTGTTTCCAAACGGGTACTGGAGGTGCTTGCGCCGGCCGAAGTCGATATTGCACTCAAAGCTATTCACAAACTGGAACTGCGTGACAAGGCGGTAAACCATCAATGGCAGATGAGAATACAAAGAGTTGAATATGAGGCACAACTTGCCCAAAGACGCTATGAAGAAGTTGATCCATCCAATCGTTTGGTTGCGTCCACGTTGGAAAGTCGGTGGAACCAGATGCTGGTCAATTTGGAGCAGGTATGGAATAGCCCTAAAACTCGAGCGAAGGACCGAAAACGGATTCTGCGATTACTTATCAAGGACGTAACGATCGAAAAACTCTCCGATCCCAAGCAGCTTATGCTGCATCTTCGCTGGCAAGGCGGCGCCTGCGAAGATATTTCATTGACTCTACCACCTCGGTTCAGTGACCAGTTGAGATATCCGAAGGAGACCGTGGATAAAATCAGGGGCCTTGCTCTGACTCTTTCGGATTACCAGATTGTCGAAAAACTAAACCAGGAAGGCCTTCTAAGCGCCACAGGAAAGCCGTTCAATACTTCCAAGGTCAAATGGATAAGATTCAAACATAACATTCCAGCTCCTGAGCTAAAGCAGGCCGATGAAATTACAGTAAAAGAAGCCGCAAAGAAATTTGGCGTGAGCATCGGTGTCGTATACTACTGGATCGAACGCGGCGTAGTCCAAGCACGCAGAATTCATCGTGGTTCGCCTTACTGGATCAAACTTGACGCTTCTAAGGAAAAAGAGTTATCCGAGTGGGTCCGTAACTCATCCAGAATTGTGGTAAAATCCGTATGACGTTCCAAGACTGGATTGTAGGAGGTGCAGTATGAAGTCAACGTCGGAATGCCAATGGGACGGGTTTCCTTCTCGTTCTTCGGGATATGAGCCCGTTTTACCGGTGGCGTACGGTATCGCCCACTCTTGGCCAGCTCCAGCAATTCGGCCAGACTGGATTCGAGGTTCATGGCATATTCAGCTACCGTTACACCGTCAACACCGGGGGCACTGTCTCTCTTTAAACGTGAGAAGGCTTCCTGCATCCACAGCATATCCATATGGTGGCCAAGCGTTGTCAGCGGGCTGTCCGTATATTTCTCCGCTACATACGCAATGTGCTCCTGCCGCGTTCGCACGCTTGTCAGCGGCCGTATCTCCGCTACGTGTTGGCCAGCAGCACAATCATGTCTCGGTCGGTCCCCTTGGCTACTCACAGGCTCCTCCCGAGTAGAGTTACCCTGCTTTCAAACGCTACTATGAGACGACTAAGACGACCTGACGCTCTATCCCGACGCCCTTGCCTCGAGCTTGGTCGCCGGTACCCTGACGCTTTCCAATGATTTGCTGCCGAAGGGGGTGGAAAGTCCCCCCACAGCCCAGGACGTTGTTCACTCGGTTGCATCCCATTCCGAGATTGCTTTTCGTCAGGGAAAGGCAGGCCCTCACAGGTTCCCGGGATACCCCAATATACCTCTGCCACAGTCTCGGACCCCGGTCGGGCCTCACTGGCCATTGCCGTAGCGGCCAATGCGATGCTGTCCCCCATTGCATGATAAGGAAGACCCCAACGATCAAGAAATTTTCGAGGGTGAATAGTGCGGCTTCGGTACTCGCTGCATACGCTTCGTGCCGCCCTTACGGAACGACTACGCAATGCTCGCTTCCGGCTGGTGGCTAGCCTTTGCCGGGTGAGTGTTGTTACCCACTGGGCATCAATTGTACCTTTCTTCATGGTACGGTTCCATGTGCCCCGATACACCGGGCTTAGCCTGTCGCGACATGCTCTTCCTTGTTTTCGTGCTCCTGGTGATAACGCCGCTGTTTTCAAAATCAAGATCGGAAACATTCCACGTGTCAATGTCACCACGTCGAAGGCCCGTAACTAAAGCCAGGAGGATCCTCATCCTGAGTCTCGGATACGGCCTGGCCGCCGACAGCAGCTTTATTATCTGAGTAGTGCTCAAGGATATGACAGGCCTCTCGTCTTCTTTAAGGAGCTTGAGCTTGATGTCTCCATTCATGTATCTGTTTGCTCTGCCCCAGTTAACAAAGGCCTTCAGATTCGTAATGTCCTT
>LJTR01000287.1 GCA_001303465.1 Phycisphaerae bacterium SG8_4 | reverse complement strand
AGGACCTTTCTAGTTCGCGGGTTGATGGCCAGCACATTGCGGCCGAATCCCCATGGATGGGCCGTGTATGCCGCGTTTGGGTCCTTGATTCTGTCGGGCTGATTGAAACCTCTGGATATCGGATTCCAGGGCCAGCCGTGTGCTTCACGCTCCCAACGCATGGTCGGGTCCCTCTGCTCCTGTCCGCCGATCAGTGCGTAGAGAATGCAGTTCTCCATTGCCATCCATTTCCAGAATGTCCCGCCTGCAACGCCGGTCGGCGCGGTAATTTCATCCAGCAGCTCGCCGGTTGCTGCGTCGATGACCTTGCACGATCTGTCGTCTCCGACGTACAGCACGCTCGGCGTAGCGATCATCGTATTGCGATGAATCATCACACCTTCTGCAAGGTCGCGCTGCCAGAGCATCGTGCCGTTGTAGCCATTGAAGGCCACGAGCTTGTTCAGGAAAGGCTCTTCCCGTTTCTTGAAGGCGACGTGCCCGAATGCCTTGAACAGCCGCCCGGCAGAGGCCACCGCAACCTGAGGCACCGGGGCGTATCGCGGCTCTGCAAGAAACTGTGTCAGATAGGGCGCCTTTATTACCGTATCGTCCGACTGCGGATTATTGTCCGGGCCGTGATACGGATGGCTCCAGTCATCTACTCCGGCGGCCGCCGGATTGGCCAGGAGCTTTCGTCCCAGCAATGCCTTTCCCCGGGGCCTGAGCACCCGTCGTATCTCCGCCTGGGAAAAACGCTTCTGCCTGCCTGCCACCACGACTGCATCGGCGACGTTGTCGGCCAGGTTCAAATTATCGAACGGCCCCTTTTCCACGAAGATCCGCGTTCCGTAGAAACCTGCTTCATCGGCCGCCTGGCGAATGGTTTCAACTTCTTTGACCCGTGGTGACTGAACATACATCAGAAGCTCGCTGTCGCGCGCAAGCTCGACGGCAAGCTTGCCTTCGGTGTCGCCCAGCACGACGCAGATCCCGCGCGTCACACCGATCTGTTCGAGAATCGAACCGCTCCGGTCAGCGACAGAAACCGGCGGACGAGAAAAAAGCAAACCGGCAACTATCACCAATAGGATTTTCTTTGTCGCTCTCATTGTCCTGCCTTTCTCAAAGACGGCCCAGCTTGGCCGCACTGACATCTACCGTGTTATGGCCCCGCCGACTTTTTCCAGGAACCGGTCATATATCGCGTCGGTGATCGGAAAATCGCGCTGATCGAGACCGAGCCGGACGATGACCATGTTCCACTCGCCGATGACGAACATGTCGTTGTTGTTGTAGCCGCTGGCTGCATACGTGCCGACCGGCGCACCGGGCCACTTTCGCTTGCCGTCGGCCTTGATGCCGTTGGCCCACCAGTTGTAGCCGTAAGTCCCCCGGCCGTCGGCACCGCTCAAGTCTTCCAGCGGCATCGACGCCGGCACATGCGCCTTGGTCGCGGCCTCGACCCATGCGGCGCTGATCAACTGTTTGTCCTTCCACCTGCCGCGATTCAGGAACAGGTGGCCGAATCGCGCCAGCTCGCGCGCCGAGATAAACATGTGTTTGTTGCCGTTGCCCGAGCCTCCGTTGACAACGATACCGTCGACCTCTCCGAAATCACCCCAGTTCCATTTTGCTGCGTTCATGCCGATCGGGTCGGCGATTCTGCGCTTGAGGAGGCTCTCTATAGGCTCGTCGGCAATGCGCGTCAGGACATTAGCGAATTGATTCATGGCCGAGTCCCAATAGGCATATCTCGATCCGGGCGGTTGGAACAGCGGCCTTGCAGCCGGCTCGAAAGGTGTCGGGCTCGGTCCGTGTTTGTAGCTGCCCGTTGTCTTGTCGCCGACGGCGTAATATCCCGAAGTCATTGTTGTAAAGTGCCGCAGCGTAACTTCGTAATAGCTCGAAGCCATCGATGGAACGTAGTCCTTGGCGAGCGTATCGAGTGTCGCCTTGTCGTCGTCGATCAGCAGGCCCAGCACGGTGCTGGTGAATGACTTGGTCAGTGACCACACGCCGTGCATCTTGTCTATGTTGGGGCCGTTCCAGATCATGCAGCCGTTACGGATAATGACAAGCTCCTTGACCCCGTCGGAACCGGAATTGTTCTCCAGGTACGATATGGCCTGCTCAAGTTTGGCCGAGTCCAGACCTTGGGCCTCGGGTTTGACTTGTTGCCAATCTTCTCCGGGAAAAACCATCGCCTCCGAAGCGGTGGTGACAATCACGGACAAGACACAGCTAACCAGCATAGCTACAATTGACGGTTTGATTCGTTCCATATGCCCTGACCTCTGTTCTTCGCAAGTTCTAAATTCTAAACACTAAATCCTAAACAATATCTAATGTTCGAAAAAAGAACCTTCAAAACGAGGCTATCGTTTTGAACGAAAAGATGTTTTGGATTTTCGTCATTTGAATTTTGAATTTGTTTAGATTTCAGGATTTAGCATTTAGGATTTAAATAGCCTGATTCATACCTCGACCATGTAACCTCTCTTGCCGGCTATTGTCAAGGGCTATTGCGCCCGAAGCGTCTTTTGAGCTTGACTTCGACTAAGGCTTCTGATAGTCAGATGGCAGTCCAAAGATCATGTTCAGGAGAAAGACAATGCGGCTGCGAACATTCCTTTTAAGCTCTCTGATTCTGTCCGGCTCGTTGGGCGCGTTTGCCGCCGAGCTGACGGACACCCCACCCTGGAAGGGGCAATACAAGATCAAACCCCATGGGACAAACCGAATGACACCGGCAGATGTCCTGGGGCCCGATGGAATAGTCTATCCCAACTGGACGAAATGTGGAGTCCAGGGCGGGATCCCCGAGATCGAAGCGGTGACATCTATCGAGAAGTTCGGCGGCAAAGCAAACGACGACGTCGACGACTCTGAGGCCCTCTCCAAGGCGTGCGAGGCCGCCGGCGGCAACGGCGGTGGTGCGATCCTATTAGGTGAAGGCACCTATTATCTCGACCGGCCAGTGACAGTGCGCCGCGACAATGTGGTGATCCGGGGCAAAGGTCCGCGCAGAACTCGCCTGATCTTTCGATATGCAGTGCCTGAGAACACTGTAGTTTTTTACAGCCCCGCTGCGGGTAGCACGGTAGGGCCCAACACCAGGATTGAAATGCACAGCAAACCGGCCAACCTGGCGAAGATGACGATAATGATTGACGATGCGGTCATCGGCACGTGGGCCCGGGGCAAGCACTCGGGCAACACATTCAACTTTGCCGCATCCGGGCGTGACGCTGTCGGCAAGGTCACCAACGGCGAGCGCATGCTCAGAGGCGTTGCCGAATATGCCGACGGATCGAAACTCGCCGGGGAAATTCCTATCGTTTTCGATTCGGCCTTCAGAGACAGCAAGCCGGCTGCGGACTCACGAGCCGCCATTACATTTGCGGGCAAAGGCACGATCGGCCGAAGGCTCAAGCTCGAAGCCGACGGAAGACGCGGGGACATGAAGCTGAAGCTGACAAGCACCGAGGGTCTCAGCGTAGGCGATTGCATCAGGATTGATGGCCCCGCAACCGAGCGATGGAAGAAGCTGACCAAGAACGCCTGTCTATGGGGCTCGTACCGAATGTACGAGCTTGTCGTCACCGGCATCGAGGGCAATACCGTGACGGTCAACCAGCCCCTGCGTATCGAGTTTCCCATCATCGACGGCGCATACGTACAGAAGCTCTTGCCGATCCGACGCTGCGGAATCGAGGGACTTTACCTCGAGCAGACGGAGAACCTCTGGATAAGCGGTGTGATCTTTTACAATGGCTGGAACTGCTGGGCCAAAGGTGTCACCGTCAAGAAGTGCGGCCGCTTCCCGGTATACGGCTCGATGGCGAAATGGTGCGAGATCCGCGATTGCGTGTTTGACGACGCCTGGTTCAAGGGCGGAGGCGGCACGGCTTACACCGGCTGGGACCGCTGCTGGGATTGCCTTATCGAAAACGTCGAAACCTTCAAGATGAGACATGCGCCGCTCTTCCAGTGGGCGGCCAGCGGTTGTGTGATTCGCAAGAGCGTATTCCACGAAAGCGATGGGCAATGGCATGCCGGCTGGACCAATGAGAACCTCATCGAGCAATGTGTGATCGAATCGGTGCGGGGCCACGGCGGTTACGGCTACGGAATGTGGGCCTCGCCGCCTGAAGATGCCGCACACGGGCCAAACGGACCTCGCAACGTCGTATACAACTGCGACGTAAGCTCACCGAGAGCAGGACTCTGGATGGGCGGCATGAACGAAAACTGGCTGATTGTCCACAACCGGTTTGTCGTCGACAATGGCCCCGGTGTTCTTGCGAAAACATCGAGCTTCGACCACATCATCAAGGACAATGTGTTCGTCCTCAAAGACGGCAAATCGCCGATGATCTCCCTGGCTACCGCCGACTGCATCGGCACCGAGGTTGTTGACAACGAGCTCCGCGGAGGCAGCGGCAAGATTGTCTCGGGCAAGGCCAGGCCCGCTGTCGTCAAAGACAACAAAGCTCTACAGCTCGGTTCGGCTCCAAGGCCCAGCCCCAAAGTGCCGTCGATCTACAAATGGCAGTTGCAGCACGCCGCAAGAAACTAAAGACGCCAAAGGCCCAATCAAGGAAAGCCCGCAATACTGAATCGCGCGTCCGAATTGTCAAAACAAGAACATATTCGGTGCTCGTTTCGATTATCCGTCTGGGAATAACAGTTTCGCATATTCATAAAGATACTTTCGCCAATTAGCCATATCATGTCCGCCGTCCGAGATGAAGAATGTGTGTTCGATGCCTCGAGACGAAAGAAGAGCATCCATGTCTTGAGCTCCTTTGAACAGGAAGTCATCCCGGCCGCAGGCAACAAAGAAGGTTTCAATCTGATCGTCGACTTCCTTGGGATGATCCAGGACATGTGACGCCTGCTCGGCAAAAAACTTCTGACCACCTCCCCAACTGAAAGGTCCGAGGTTGCCGAATCGATTCAGATTGTTCAATCCGATCTTCAATGTGTGATATCCACCCATTGAATAGCCGGCAAGCGCCCGGTTCTTCGGATCGTTGGAAATACGGTAACGTTTCTCAAGATAGGGCATCAGGACCTCAATGAAATCCTGCACAAAATCACCCTGCTCCTGCACAAAGGGCCAGCCGTGCGTGCCCGGTTCTACGGTATGCCCGAACGGCGCTGCCACAATCATGGGCCGGGCGTTTCCTTCGGAGATCAGATTGTCGAGAATGACGTTGGCGTGACCAGCTCGGAACCAGGATTCATCCGTTCCGCCGCTGCCGTGAAGAAGCAGCAGGATAGGCCAGGTGCGGTTGGGACGATCTTCGTATCCCGGCGGGGTGTACACGCTGACGCTGCGCACCGCTTCAATGGCCGGGTTCTGATAGAAATGCCTGTGTACCGTACCATGGGGAACATTTCTGACCGTGAAGAACTCCGTCTCTTTGCCGGGCACCCAGATCACACTCGATGTGCCGACGGTCAGGGCATTCACCGGATCGGGCGTCTGCACACCATCGACCAGAAATTTATAACGGAATTTTCCCGAGCGTGCCGGTTTTACGGTGAGGCGCCAGTATTCTTCATCGAATCGCTCCATCTGGTCGGACGTCTCACCCAGCAGTGCCGCACATTGGAGCTTCACCTCTTCGGCCTTGGGGGCCCAGATTCGGAAGGTGATGGTGCCATCGGAATTGAACTCGGGAGACTTCACTCTCGCAAAGGGTGGCGGCCCTGCAATCGGCTTCTGTTTGCCGGCGAAGCAAGGATGCAGAAACAGCAAACCAACGATCAAGAAATAGAAGAATATACGTTTCGCCCTCATAAATGCCTCCGATCGCAAAATCTAATGAGAATGGTAGGGGACTTGCGTCCACTTGTTCTCTGAATCAGACGACAGGAAATCTGATTTCCACGCACGCAGAAGATTATAGCCGTGCGGATGCACCGATTCAAGAGAAGAGACACCTCAGGGACTTTGTGGCAGGGACAACATGACAGTTGCGAAATGCCTTTTGATATGCTATAATCTCTTGCGTTGTGAAGCTTATCGGCTGTCATAGTTGCCGGCCCAAACAAGAGGAGATGGCACAAATATGAGACATTCGGGGATCCTTGCTTTCATTGTTGTATTGACGCTCACTCTCTGGCCTCTGGCCATGGCCCGGGCACAGCAAACCGTCCGGATTAATGAGTTCATGGCCGTGAACGACAACGGCCTTGACGACGAGGATCGGGATGAGGAGGACTGGATTGAGATCTACAATGCCGGGGCCGATACGGTCGATCTGGCCGGATGGTATCTGACCGACAATCTCAACAACCTGATGAAGTGGGAATTCCCACGCGTAGCGCTCGCTTCCGGCGATTATCTGGTTGTCTTCGCATCCGGAAAGGATCGAAGAGATCCGGTATTGCACACCAATTTCAAACTAAGGGGCGGCGGCGAGTATCTGGGGCTGGTTCGCCCGGATGGGCATACGGTGGTTTCGGAATT
>LJTR01000286.1 GCA_001303465.1 Phycisphaerae bacterium SG8_4 | reverse complement strand
AGCGAGTAAAACAGAAGCACCCCCGCCGTAAGTGTTGTGTCACTGCTCGTGAACCGTCCCCGTTCGAAGATCACCGAGATCACCAGGTTGCGCACCAGCAAAAGTCCTGCGGTCGCGGGCAGCGCGACAAAGATTGCCGCTCGGATACCGCGTGAAATAGTCCGGGCCAGGGCGGCGAAATCCTTTCTTGCCGCTTCTGAACTCATCACGGGAAAGATCGCAGTGGCAAGAGATATACCCAGGATGCCCAGCGGAAACTGATAGAGCCGCTGTGAATAAAAAAGCTGGGAGACTGCTCCTTCCCACATCGGGTACCTGATCTGGCTGCCGAGCAATGAGAAGACCTCGCCCTTTTCCGGCGAACCAGAAAACCACAAGGCGATGAAGTCGTCGGCCAGTGTGTTTATCTGCGTAACTGTCAGACCAAGAATCATCGGTCCCATAAGGACAATAATCTTCTTGAACGCCTCAGACCTGACCCGCCAGGCAGGACAAATATAGACTCCGACCGTCCGCAGTGGCCCAAGCTGCATGAATAGCTGGACCAGCCCGGCGACGAGGACTGCCACAGCAACGACAAAGACCAGACTACCCGGCTCTATCCTGAGGCCCCATCCGCCGATGCAAAGCGAACCGATTATAAACATGTTCAGCACGATCGGTGCAGCCGCAGGCATGGCGAAGTGCCTGTGCGCATGGAGTATCCCGGCCAGAATAGCCACGACGCAGATCATAATCGTGTACGGCAGCATTATTCCGCTCAGTGCCAGCTTGAGGTTCGTGCTCGGGAGGATGCTGAAGAACCTGTAATAGCCCCAGATAATCCCCTCACCTAACAGAACAATCCCGGCAAGGAGCAGGAAGACTACGGTGACCACGGTGCAGGCCAGTTTCTTTGCCGCTTCAGGGTTCTTCTGCATTTGCTCGCTGTATACAGGTATTAGCGATGACGCTGCCGCCCCTTCTCCGAAAAGCCGCCTTGCCAGGTTGGGGATCTTGAACGCTATTACCCAGCCGTCCATCAGGCCGCCGGCGCCCAGGAAATGTGCGAACGCCATGTCCCGCAGCATGCCGAACACCCGGCTGATCGTCGTAAGACCGGCAATTTGTCTAAAACCTCTTATCATTGCATACTTATCATCGGGTGGTTTGCGGTTTGAAGTTGACCGATTACGGCTTATGCTTTCGGCGCTACGCTGAATGGTCTGCTCCTGCCGATGTTATTGAGCAGTCCCACAGAAGCCATGCTGACCAGCAGACTCGACCCGCCGTAGCTGACCAAGGGCAGAGTTAGCCCCGTGATCGGCATCAAACCCAAAGTCATCCCGACGTTGATAATAACCTCGACTACGAACAGCGCGACAATGCCCACCGCCAGTAATTTACCGAACGGATCGGTATTGTTGACAGCGATTTCCAGCCCGCAGCTTGCGATAATTACGTAGAGCGACAGCATAGCCAGACAACCCCAGAAGCCCCATTGATGGGCGATCACAGCGAATATGAAGTCATTGTGTCGCTCTGGCAGGAAACCGTATTTTATGAATGGGCCCTGCCGAAAGCCGTACCCCGTGCCACCATTGATCCCACCCGAGGCGATCGCGTATTTCGAACGGATCAAATGAAAACCCCAATCGTTCTTCCACTCCTTGGTGCTGAACTTCGTGCCCACAAGGAGCTTGCCTAGCGCGGGGTGCCGCTCGGCTTTCGCGCGAATCCATGCGTTCTGCAGCAACACGCTGCTTATCCTGGTCCGCTGGTAGCTTTCCATCTTATACCACAGCAACGGGCTGACCAGGCACGCCATCAGTATGATAAGCAGTAAATGCCTGACCTTTGCCCCGGCGACAAACAGCATTGCGAACAGGATCGGCATCATCAGCATCACCGTCCCGAGATCGGGCTCGGGCAGAATCAGAACCATCGGTAGTAGTGCCAGCGCAAACGGGCCGATCAGGGCCTTGAAGTTCCGATAATTACTGCGATATCTCAGGTACCAGGCCAGAGCCATGATATACGCCAGCTTGCAAAATTCAGATGGTTGAATCGACGGCAGGGTGCGACCTGCGACGGTGAATGATATCCAGCGGTAGGTAAAGTTTATCGGCTTTGCGAAGGGCAGGGTGACCACGAACTTGCTCACCAGCAGCAGAGCCAGCAAAACCAGCACGAGGCCCAGAAGCCAATAGCTGACCGTGCCCCACCATCTGTAATTGATCGAATTGACTATGATAAATACAAAGATCCCCAGCACGGCGAATACGACTTGCTTCTTCCAGTAGCCGGCCAGTTCCTCGTCCTGCCAGGCGGGGCTTTCCTCAGCCGGGTGCCCGACAGAGTAGATGGTAGCTATTCCTGTGCCGACCAGGATAAGAGTGGCTCCCAAAAGGCACAGCCTGACAGCTACCATGCGTCCTTGCAGAAAGTTGTACATGCCAGAGACATTAACACAGTGAAGCCGAAATTGCCACACTCATGCCAAGTGCGGGGCGAAATTTCACACTGCATACATTCGGCCAAAACCTCCAGAGAATCTCATGGCCAGAGCCGAAGGCCCCTGGTAATCACTGCCCGTAGTTCTACCAAGGTCAAGCCGCTTCGTTTTGGCACCGGCATGTTCTCGTTGGCTCCTTTGGGAACGATTGCCCTTACCAACGCTACGGCCTCCGCTTGCTCTATCCGCTGAACGCTGCAGCGTGCTCGTTAATAATCCTTGAGATTCTTCATCCATTCGGGCCATTTGTCGGGCCGGGCGCCGCCGGCGCCGGTCCAGGTGCCGGCCGTGTCGAACTGGCGGTGCCACTTCACCGTCCACAGCTCTTTGAGCCCCACTTTTCGCACGGAAAAATCGACCGAGACGGCGTTGTTCAGCCCGTTGTGGCGGTCGATGCAGTAGCGCTGCATCATCCCGGAGCCACCGGTTCCATTCTCGAGAATCGGCGGTGTGTCGGTATGCTGGGGCATGCCGCCGAGCCAGGTTGCGTCGAGGAACAGCGGGATGCGGTGCGCGCCGCGGACGTCGGGCGCGACCCAATACCATGCGTGTTCGCCGATTACTCCGGCAGGATTTCTTGCATAGGCAGGATTGCCGACGTAGTCATTGATGCCGTAGCTGCCCGCGAGGTTGGCGTAACCGTATCGCGAGTCGTTCTCGCCGAATACCCCGTACGCTTCGAATGCGCTGCCGCGCGGGCCGTTGTCGGCGTTGGGCTTGGTCGCCGAGGGGCAGAAGTTGATGTCCTTGTCCTTGTAGTAGGGCCTCAGCGCGCCGATCCAGACGTGCCCCTGTTGGCTTGTGGACCAGGCGCCGTAGAACTGGTGGTCGTTGTCGTCGGTGTACATCTTGAAGATCAGGCCCCAGTGCTTGAGATTGGACATGCACGCGACGGAACGGGTCTGCTTGCGGGCCCGGCTCAGGGAGGGCATGAGAATAGCCATCAGCAGGGCGATAATCGCTATCACGACCAGCAGCTCAATCAGTGTAAACGCTCTGTTTCGCTCAGTGCCCATACAATGGTTTATCTGACTCTGTCCTTCATGATCTTGTCCATGGCTGCCAAATCACGGCGTAGGACCATACACGGTATATTGTAGACCGCTCTGTCGGGCAGATCAAGGCAACTGGCAGTCGAAGCAGCGCTTCTTGTTAACCACCGCAATTAGGCTGCCAGGATCAGCCTTGGCGCCGCGCCAGGCGGGGCGATAAAACCCAATTTTTAATGGTTTGCTTTGTTCACAAAGAGATGTAGAATCCGGGGAACTGTAGAGCTCGTCTTGCGCATCTGACAAGAGGCCGTGGGCCCTGCGGTAGATTATGAGCAAAGGTAAATTGAAAACGGCGATACTTGGTCTCAATGATCGTGGCCGGCTTCTGCTCGAAGCGGCGGGGCGGGTGGATTGTTTTCAGATTCACGCCGTGGCCGATAAGGATGCTAATCTTGCCGAGAGCATCGCCGGCGAGTGCGGGTGTGCCGCCTACGACGATTACCGGCAATTGGTGATTCAGAACGATCTTGATTGTCTGCTTGTGGCAGAGGCGATGCACAGTTGCGAAGAGTACGTGCGGGTAGCGATGAAGAAGGGATTCAACGTGCTCAAATTGCCGCCCGGGGCGAGGGATTTCGAGGAGGCCGCTGAGTTTGTCCGCCTGGGCGAAGAACAGGACATACAGTTTGCAATTGCCAATCCAAGTCGGTTTGCCCAGAGCTTTCTTGCGCTGCGGCGTTTTCTGGATGAGGGCCGGATTGAAGATGTGTTCCTGATAACCGCTTTCTGCAACACAGGCGGCCACGAGCCGCCCGGCTGGCAAGGTGACCCGAGGCTGGCCGGAGGCGGGGTGCTGATCCACGACTGCTACAGGATGATCGACCAGATCGTCTCGAACTTCGGGATGCCGGAGCAGGTTTATTCTCTGAGCACCAACAAAGCCAGGGACAAGCAGCAGAGGCTCTACCTGACCGAGGACACTTCGGTTGTGACGATGAAGTTCAGCGGGGCCGCCATCGGAAACCTTATCGCATCGCGACGGGCGGGAATTGGCCCGGCTCAGGAGTCTTTGAGGCTTTACGGCCAAGAAAGAACGCTGGTGGTCAACGACAAGGAACTGATCCTGTGCGACGGGCTCGGGCGCCAAATCGAGCATCTGCGAAGCGACGACAGCAGGCAGCTCTGCATGAGCGAGATGCTGAAGGATTTTGCTCGAAGCGTGTTGTCGCCCGAACAGAACAGGCTCTGCAGCAGCGGCAGAGAGAATCTCACGGACATGGCCGTCATTGAATCAGCGTATCTCTCGGCGCGAACGGGCTTTCCGGAAGAGCCGGGGAGGATTCTGCAAATGGCGTCTCTGACGGCTGAGGAGCAGGCGAGTGCTTAAGCGTGCGAATGATGAGAAAAGCATTTGACAAGTTGCAGCCCAGCAAATAATCTACAGGCTTGAGTCGCTAATACAGTGCTCCTGCTTGAAAATCCGCGTTCGTGCGCGGGGAAGTTTTTGATGATGATAGGTTATGGTCTTACTCGCGGGAACTTACTGCCCTGAAGGGTACAAGATGGCAGGTTTGTTGTTTTGGAGATACTGACATGGAAGACAGCAAGAAGAAACCGGTTATGATCGGTGTGATCGTCGTTTGCCTGGCCGTGGCTGGGTTGGTGACCTACATGAGGTCCGGAGACGATGGTGGTATTGACAGCATCTCCGATGATGAGACGAGATGGGTCAAATGCAACAATCCGGCATGCAAGGCCGAGTACGAGGTGGGTCTGAAGAAATATTTTCAGGACCTCCAAGCAAACATGAATCCGAACCCGATGGCTACCACCGCGACGGCACTTACTTGCAAGGAGTGTGACAAACGAAGCCTTTACGGCGCAAAGAAATGCGCGAACACGGCCTGTGGCGTTGTATTCATAGAGGGAATCGCCGGCCCGGATGATCATGCGGACCGCTGCCCGGATTGTGGCCAGAGCGAAATAGAAGAGATTAGAAAGAGAAGGCTGGCCGGCGAGCAGTAGTCCCGAGAAGTCACGCGAGCCGAGTCGTCCAGATCCTGACTGGTTTCACACAGCCGGCGTGCCAGTAAGTCTCCAATGCGGTTCCTTCATCTTGCCAAAGAACCGCTCAAGATACTGCAACAAGACAACAACAAACGATGCCGATCGGAATGGGTTTGTCCGCTTGGCATATCTCGTCATCGTCGGAGATTCAATTGCCGGATAAATCCTGGCTGTCTTCGACTTTGAGTGGACATCGGCTCGTGTTGACTGCTGCCGGTCCTATTGTCCTTCGTAACAGAGGATAGAGCCGCATTCCGTAGCCATGTATAACCTGCCGTTTGCCGCGACCAGACCGTCGAAGGCCGGCAGGTAGGCCAGTTTCTTCTCGGCGAGCTTCTTGCCGTCTTTTTTGGAGAAGACCTGCATGACGCCGCCATGCTTGCCCTTGAACCATGCAGCCTGTGATTCCATCTTCTGCTGGAAAATCTTCTCGTTGGAACGGCCCCAGAGCTTCTTTTCGTCCGCCACGTCGCGAGGGCCGGCGATGAAGAGCCGGCCGTTGGCCAGAACCATGGCTTTTGCCATTACGTCGGGTTCCTCATGGATCCAGTTGTAGTCCAGGGCGCTGAGCTTGTCGGCGGGCAGCTTGGAGAGCTGATGCCAGTCCACGCTGTTGCTCGCTAGGGGATTGTCTGTGGGGTACTTGACCTTGGGCCACCTGCTGCCTTCGAGCTTGGGAATTCCCACCTTGCGCGTCGGCCTCTTGCCGGCGCTGAAGAGCCGGTACTCGACGATAGATGTGTTGCACAGAAGTTCCGGGTCCCGGCCGTACGAGTAGGCGTTTTCCTCGTCGATGCACATTACACGGCCGCATGGAACACGCTTGGGCGGGAACTGAAATTCCGCCCAGCCCTCGCCGGCTGCCCGGCCGTAGATCCAGTACGTGCGCTGGTGCCAACCGTCGTCCAGGAACGAGATAGGCGCGAAGAGGTGAACTTCCTCG
>LJTR01000285.1 GCA_001303465.1 Phycisphaerae bacterium SG8_4 | reverse complement strand
CCGGAATCTATCGAGGCCGCCAGAGCACCACACGCTACAATCCGCCCGAGGGTGTTGAATGGGGCGGCGGGCCCTACTACTGGCGCATCGACGAGTCCAATACCGACGGCACGATCGGCAAGGGCAAGCTGTGGACCTTTACAGTTACCGATTATCTCCTGGTGGACGATTTCGAGGACTACAACAACTATCCGCCCGACGAGATATGGAATACCTGGATAGACGGTTTCGGTGATCCCACCAACGGCGCTCTGGTAGGTTACGGCGATGATGTAGTCCAGGCCGGAGGCGATTACACCGAGACCACGATTGTTAACAGCGGGGCCCAATCGATGCCGCTGTTCTTCGACAACAATCTGGTCACCTCCGAAGCAACGAGGACTTTGACTCCGGCGGACAACTGGACCAGAGAAGGTGTAGCGGAATTGTCGTTGTGGATCCGTGGCGAGTCGGCCAATTCCGCCGAGCCAGTGTACGTTGCTCTCAACGGTGTTGCCATCTTGCACGATGATCCGGCAATAGCGCAGGCGACCAGTTGGACCGAGTGGCGAATCCCGTTGTCGGCGTTTGCAGACGGCGGTGTCAACCTTACAGCCATCAACACGGTTTCTGTCGGCTTAGGTGATAAGAACAACATCACAGCCGGCGGTTCAGGTGTACTCTATGTTGACGACATTCGGCTCGTTCGGTAGGTTCTTTGGAGGCCAATTGAAGCGGCAAGTAACTGCGCTGCTGATACCGCTTGTTTATGAATTGGGGCCTACGCTGATTCACTCGGCATAGGCCTCGTTTCTTTTGAGAAGGGCCTTGCGATGCGGATATTCCTTGACGGTGGGGTGGTTGATTTGGTACAAACAAGATTGTTGCAGGGTACTTCTATTGAGGTCTTTCCATGTGAAGGAGGTTTGCGATGTGCAGAAGATCGGTTTGTTTGATTTCCTTGGCTTTGGTATTGGGGCTTCCTGCGGGCGCTACCTTGGCGGATATCGAAACAGGACTCGTAGGGTATTGGCCCCTCAATGAAGGCACAGGCGATACCACTGCCGACGCCTCCGGCAATGGCCACGATGGTACGCTGTACAATGGTGCGACCTGGATTCTGCCGGGCTATTTGGGCAATTCCGCAATGAACTTTGACGGCAATCCCGGCAGCAGGGTTTCGGTCGGAACCTGGGACCCCGGAGAGCGGCTCACTATTGCTGTCTGGGCTCGGTGGACGGGCGAGCAGAACAAGGCGCCGAGAACGGGCATAATCGGAAAGAGGGATGACTGGAGCCTCGAGGGCATAAGGTGGTTCTCCGAGGTCATGACGACCGGCCAGGTCAGAATGAGAACCTTCGAGCAGACCATAGGCAGTCCGGCCGGAACGTTGACCGCGTTCATAGACGAATGGGCGCACATAGCGATCACGTTTGACGGAAGCACGTGCAGAATCTATCTCAATGCCGAAGAGGTTGCTTCCGGTTCGTTCTCTCTGGGCCCCGGCCTGACAACCGCGATGGGATTGGGATGTAAA
The DNA here is from genome assembly GCA_001303465.1 of Phycisphaerae bacterium SG8_4. Lineage (GTDB taxonomy): Bacteria > Planctomycetota > Phycisphaerae > Sedimentisphaerales > Anaerobacaceae > SG8-4. The sequence goes on along the minus strand of LJTR01000285.1, from coordinate 7,289 downwards.
GCTGGCGCCGCCAACAGCAGTACAGAAATCTTCTCGGGCGATTTAGACGACGCCCGCGTCTACGACCGGGCACTTAGCGTTGGCGATGTAAAGGAACTGTTTGGATGGACTGGGATGGCAGCAAAGGCCTATGGTCCGGAGCCTTCTGACGGTCAGACAGGTGTGCCTCGAGACGTTGTGCTCAAATGGACGGCGGGAGAGTTTGCCTCGCCGCTCAACGGGCACAGGGTCTACTTCAGTGAGAACTTCGACGAGGTCAACGACGGCATTGGTGGAATCACCCAAAGTCACAGCAGCTATGCTCCGCCCCAACACCTTGATTTTGAAAAGACCTACTACTGGCGTGTCGATGAGGTCAACGCGCCGCCGGACTCCACCGTCTTCGAGGGCGGCATCTGGAGCTTTACGGTCGAGCCGTTTGCCTCTGCCGTCGAAGATGTCCTTGCCTTGGCTTCGAGCAGCACGGCGGGCAAAGGACCAGAAAACACGGTGAATGGCTCAGGGCTCGATGCAGACGAGTTACTCCATGGCAGGGATAGTGAGGCGATGTGGCTCAGCGATATTGCCGGACCACAGCCGAGCTGGATCGAATTTGAGTTCGACCAGGTCCAGAAGCTCCACGAGATGTGGGTGTGGAACTCCAATGACGGTCTGGAGCCGGTGATAGGTTTCGGGTTCCGGGATGTCACTATTGAGTATTCGACGGACGGTATCGACTATGTGGCATTGGGGACGACGCACGAGTTTACCCAGGCGCCCGGCGCGGATAATTATGCTCACAATACGACAGCGAGAGGGCCCGAGCCGGCTTCTGGGGCGGCAGGGGTCGCTCTGGATCTGGAACTCGACTGGGTAGCTGGAAGAGAGGCGGCTTCGCACGATTTGTACTTTGGCGATGACTTGCAGGCTGTGGCCGACGGCACGGCCCCTGTCACCACGGTGTCGCAGAGCAGTCACGGTCCACTGTCACTTGATCTGGGTAAGACCTATTTCTGGCGGGTGGACGAGGTCAATGATCTCGGGAGCCCTGCAAGATGGCAGGGCGACGTCTGGGAATTTACGACGATTGAGTCTCTTGTCGTGGATGATTTTGAGTCGTACAATGACATCGATCCGCCTGACCCTGATAGCAACAGGATATTCGAGTCATGGATAGACGGTTTTGGAGTCCCGACTAACGGGGCGCTCGTCGGTAACGACCTTCCTCCTTATACCGAGCGGACTATTGTTCAGGGCGGCACACAGTCGATGCCGTTTTTCTACGACAACAGTGTCGGCAACTCTGAGGCGACCTTGACACTGAGTTCTCAGCGTGACTGGACTGCAAGAGGTGCTGGCGAATTGTCGATCTGGTTCAGGGGCTATCCGGCGTCGGTGGGCAGCTTCACCGAAGGGCCGGCCGGCACCTACACGATAGCGGCACTGAGCACAGATATCTGGAACCAGTCCGATCAGTTCCATTATGCCTACAAACAGCTCTCCGGCGTTGGCTCGATTATCGCAAGGGTCGAGAGTGTCGAACAAACGGCCGACTGGGCCAAGGCCGGGGTGATGATTCGTGAGACGCTGGATGCAGGCTCGAAATTCGCTGCGGTCTATATCATGCCGACCAACGCCGACGGTACGCCTACGAACGGTTGCAGGTTTCAGGGCAGAACGGACACGAACGGCAGCGCAACGAGTGACACGTCGGTGGCGACCACTGAGCAGCGAGCGATCACAGCGCCCTACTGGGTGAAAGTAGAGCGTGACGTCACGGGCAACTTCCGAGGCTCCTACTCCGCCAACGGCACGGCCTGGACGCCGATGGTATGGCGGCCGGCCATCTCGATGGATTCGAGTGTCTACATAGGTTTGGCGCTGACATCCAACAACACTTCGCAGACGTGCCACGCGGTGTTCTCAGGCGTCCAGACCACTGGTGCCGTCACGGGACAATGGCAATCGCAGGATATCGGCATTCTGAGCAACAGTGCCGAGCCGATGTATGTGGCCATAGCTAACGGCAACGGTACGTCCGCCGTGGTGTACCATGATGATCCGGCCGCAACGCAAACAGACACCTGGACGCAGTTGCGTATCGACCTGTCCGCCACTGGCGGATTCGCCGACCAGGGCGTTGACCTGACCGACGTCGACAGTATCACGATCGGCGTAGGTGACAGGGACAACCCCCAGCCCGGCGGTTCAGGCATGATATACATCGACGACATAGAGCTGTATCGCTAAAGATCTCGGCCTGCAGCAAAACAGGCAAACAGCATCTTCGAGCCCAAAGGCACCGATCTACTTGGATCGACCAGGCGGCTCTACAATGTCGGGCTATGCTTGCATTCGTCGGCCGGCTCGGATATCCTGATCGCAAAATCTCTGCATTGCAGAGGAATTTAAGAAGGAGACTCGAATGGCCAGGCCAAAGAGAACAACAAAACTGCCGCGGGTGCGCGTTGGCGTGATATGCCTGATGATGGTGACACTGGCTGCGGCCGAGCCGCCGTCAATCCTGTCGGTTCGGCCGAACGCAAGGCAAATCGGCTTGTATGAGAAGCTCGAGCTGCGGATCGATCTTGATGCCACCTACACCAATCCGTTTGATCCGGAGCAGATTGATGTCACGGTCGAGTTTACGGCGCCTTCGGGCAAGAAATGGAACATCTGGGGATTCTACAATCCATCGGCCTGGACGTCGTTGTGGATGGCGCGTTTTTCACCCGTCGAGAAGGGCACCTGGCGGTACGTGGTTACCGTGAAAGATTCGCAAGGTACGGCGAGCAGCCGAGGAAGTGAATTCACCGCCGTGGATTCGCCGCACCATGGATTCATCAGGATCGCGCCGAATCGGCGGTATCTCAGGCATGACGACGGGGTGTCGTTTTACGGTGTCGGGCTCTGGTACAACGACAGTTACGAGTTGTTCAATGCCGGCAGAATCACAGAAGATGGGCTCGACAATCTCAAAAAGCGCGGGGCGAATTTCATCAGCTTTTTCCCGACGCCGTTAGAGACGATGGGCTCCGGTCTGGGGCGATACGATCAGAACCGCTGCGGCCGGATGGACCAGCTCTTCGAGTGGTGTGAGCAGCGGGACATCTACATCAGCTGGAATATCTGGTTTCATTCGTACATTTCCATGGCCGTCTGGGGCGGTGGAAACGCCCGGTACAGAAACAATCCATACAACCTCGTCAGCAGCGCCGCAGACTTCTTTGGGAGCGAAGAGGCATGGAAATATCAGGAGAAGCTTTACCGATACATTATCGCCCGCTGGGGATACAGCCGGGCGCTGTTCCTCTGGTTCACAGTGGACGAAATCAACGGCTGCGAGGGCTGGACGAAGGGCGGCCAGGCCGTGGCCGAGCAGTGGTCCGCCAAGATGGACAGATACTTCAACGAACACGACCCGTATGGCCGGCCGACCACGGGCACCCAGAGCGGCGGCATCGGTCAGTGGTGGCCCGAGGGGTATAAGATATTTGACATTGCGGCGAGGGAGATCTACGAGGCCCAGGGTCATCCGATGCCGAAAAGCGGCAAGCTCGGCCCGAACGACGAGAGCCCGATTCAGTCGAGCTATAACAACTACGCGACCCAAATACAGAACCTCTGGAATGGATTCGACAAGCCTGCGATCATCGGGGAGTGTGGCTGGGACCACACCTATTACGAGCCGGGCATGCCGGGCTACCTCGCGATGTACCACAATGTCCTCTGGGTCAGCTTGACCAATGGTGCCTGCGCGACACCGTTCTGGTGGTCGTATTCCGACTGGATTAACGACAGCGTCGTCACCAGTCAGATGCTCTATTTCTCGCAATTCGTCGAGAATATCGACTTTGCGAATCAGGATTTCGAGCCGGCGGATATCAGTGCGCCAAGCTGCGATGCCTGGGCCATGCGGGCCGACAGGTTTGTCTTCGGCTGGGTCGTCAATCCCCGCACCAGTGTCGCGAATGAATCATTTACCGTTTCGGGGCTGCCTGATGGTGACTATGAGCTTCGCCTCTACCGGACCTGGCGAGGCAGATACATGGACCCCCGGGCCGTCGAATGTAGGGGTGGCAAGCTCACCTATACCATACCGGAGTTGAAGACCACTGGGGGCCACGCCCTGCATATCGGAAACGACGTCGCCTTCAAGATCGCGCCGAGGTAAGACTGCAATTGACTCGGCGCCGACGCCGGACGAGATCCCGGCTGGTGCTTTGAGAGGACAATGAGAGTTCAAAGAAAGGTGTCGATGACAAAACAACGGAGTGCAGAAGAGATTCTAAAGATTGCGTGGTCGTTCCAGCAGGCCAGCGTGCTGACCGCAGCGGCGGATCTAAACGTTTTTACTGCCCTACATGAAAGACCGATGACCGCCGATGCCCTGGCCGGCGAGCTTGGAACAGACCTGCGGGCCACGACCATTTTGCTCGATGCGCTGGCGGCGTTGGAGTTCTTGATCAAGAAGGGTGATGACTACAGCGTCCCGACCGCTCTGGCTGAATTGTTGAGTGAGAAATCAGCTCAGAATGTTCTGCCTGTGGTTCGACACTTGGCCAATTGTCTTGGCCGCTGGGCCCAGTTGGCCCGGGTGACGCAAAGCGGAAGACCCGCCGAGCGGGTTGCCAGTATTCGCGGCGAGGCAGCCGACCAGGCAGCATTCATAGGCGCGATGCACAACATCTCGGCCCCGGTAGCGGCTGAGGTAGTGGGCAGGCTGATGCCATTTAAATTCAGCCACCTTCTCGATATCGGGGGCGCCTCAGGCACGTGGACCATGGCGTTTCTCGACGCGGTCCCCGAGGCCACAGCGACCCTGTTCGATCTGCCTGATGTCATTGAAATGGCTCAGAAGCGATTGAGCGATGCATCCCTGAGCGAGAAAGTGACACTAGTTGCCGGTGATTTCTACACCGATGAACTTCCCGCAGGTGCCGACCTCGCCTGGCTCGGGGCGATCTGCCACCAGAACTCCAGGCAGCAGAACCGCGAGCTCTTTGCAAGGATTCACAAGGCCATGACCGACGATGGCGTTGTGGTCATACGCGATGTCGTCATGGATCCGTCACACACCAGCCCCGAAGGCGGTGCACTGTTCGCCGTCAATATGCTGGTCGCCACCGAAGGAGGAGGCACTTACACCTTGGCGGAGTATAGCGAGGATCTCTCGGAGGCGGGTTTTGACGACGTGACGCTGGTGCACCGCGATGAGTTTATGAGTTCACTAATCCGAGCCAGGAAGGCCTGAGAATGGCTGTTCAGTCAATCGTCTTGCTGCACGCCGACTAGAAACAAATCCCAATTTCCATTCTTCTCCGAGCAGAAGAGAACCGACGAGCCGTCAGGAGAAAAGGATGGATGTGGATGCACGCTCGCTCCGCCGGGTCTGTGCCCTTGTGTCAGCAGTGTGGCGTGACCGGTATCGCCGCTCACTAAATAGATCTTGCCTTCAAAAGTGTCGCCGACTGCCCATTTGCCGTCTGCACTTGCGCCCACGTGCCAGTACTTCTTCTGATCCAGAATCTTGAGCGTTCTGTCCTGAAGGCCGATACATGCGATACCGTGCGGCTTTTTCAGCATCTCCTCGTTCTTTGGCCAGATCGTGAAGAGAGCCTTTTGCCGCCCCCACCACACTTCATGCGTGACCCATTCATCATACGTCTCCTTGTAGAACGGCTCATTTACCCGTCCGTCTGCAGTGGCAATCCACATTCGCTGCTGCGAGTCACCGCCGGTTTCCCAGCAATACATCATCAGTCCGCTTCTCGACGGATGCGCCTGGCAATGACCCACGCGAAAATCGCTGTCGACTATCTTTCGGAACTGCCCCGTGTGAGCATCGAGAGCCAACAGCCCCCACGAGTCCTCGTCGTATTGCACGCCCATGTATATGTCTTTTCCATTGCTGTCCACGGAGGTGGTTCCACTGGGCGTCACGCCGTCCGGCAGATCCGCCACCTTGCGACGAAATGTGTTTGGGTCTTCTAGCCCCTCGCAGCGCAGAATCGAATCTATATCGGCGTCCCAGATTGTGCGCCCGGAGACGTAGTACATCCGATTGCTCGTTCGGCTCAGGAAGGCATTGTTGGGCTGGTTGTCATTGGTGAGTTGGAAGATTATTCCTGTCTCTGTTGAAACCGCAAAATACTGATTCGTGCCGCTCCGGTCGGACATGAAAACGACATAGCGACCGTCCGCCGTCCAGTTGGGGTGTGTTTGATAGATCTTGTTGTCTTTTGCCGCCGACGTTGTCAGCATAGTGATTTCCGCGCCGGTGACAGAATCGCGGTATCTTGCCTTCTCAGATGGCAGCTTTTTCCCGAAGTTATAGGAGCCGCGCTGCGACTGAGAACCGTCGGCCCCGACATTGATCGTAAGTGTCAGAAGAGTCAGGACTGTCAGGAATTCTTCTCTCATATATTGCACCGTGTGCATTATACCAGTGCGCATCAGCGGGCGACATCAAAAACTGGGCTGTCGGCGATGAGTGGCTTACCGGATCGGAATAACCCTGTACTGCGGTGTCAAACTTGATTATAATCCAGATCGAATAAGCCGACGGTAGTTCGGGTCGAGTTTGGAGTGACACATATGTTCCATATCCTTATTAGGGAGGCATCCAATGAAGGGGCAAATTGAAGTTGTAGATGACAGGCAGATACAGGCGTGCTTTCGCGTTTTCATTTCTTTGATGGTATTGCTGGCTGTGTGCAGCGTTGGCGCAGCCGCAGATTGGCCGACCTATCGATCTGATGCGGCCCGCAGCGGAGTCACTTCCGACACCGTCGGGCCGGGGCTCTCCTTGCGGTGGAAATATGTTCCCACCCACCGGCCTAAACCCGCCTGGCCCATGCCCTCCGAGGAGTTGCCGAGAATGCACATAGACAATGCGTATCCCGTGGTCATGGCGGGCGGCAACGCCTATTTCGGTTCTTGTGTGACTAACAAGGTCACGGCAGTAGGTGTCAGTGAAGGAGAGATTCGCTGGGAGTTCTCTACCGAGGGGCCCGTTCGTTTTGCACCCGCCGTTTATGCCGGCAAGGTGTACGCAGGCTCCGATGACGGCAACGTCTATTGCATCGATTGCCGAGATGGTTCGCTCGTGTGGAAATACCGTGCCGGTCCCAGCGATGAGAAGGTCATCGGCAACGGTCGAATGATATCGCTCTGGCCCGTCAGGACCGGTGTACTCGTCGACGACGGGGTCGTCTATTTCGCAGCGGGAATTTTCCCATACGAAGGGCTTTACGTTTGCGCCCTCGATGCCGGCGACGGCTCGGTCGTCTGGAAGAACGATACGATCG
>LJTR01000013.1 GCA_001303465.1 Phycisphaerae bacterium SG8_4 | reverse complement strand
ACCCCGACTCTATTGCGGCGGCAGTCGCCTTGCGCAAGTTGGTAAACACTCTAACGGGTATGCCATGTTCCATCGCGCACGGCGGAACAGTAGGTCGCGCCGAAAACAGAGCGCTCGTGCGCTATCTGAACCTTAATCTTCGAGGCATCGACGAAATCAGATTCGATCAGTTCGATGCTGTTGCAGTGGTTGACACGCAGCCTGGCGTAGGAAACAACTCCCTTCCTCCAGAGATAGTACCGGACATAGTCCTGGACCACCATCCGTTCCGGATGACAACGCGACGCTCAAGACTGAACGACGTTCGCAGCCGGTACGGCGCAACTGCCACGATACTGCTGGAATACCTGAAACAGGCAAAGATAATGCCGGATATGCAACTTGCCACAGCTCTTCTGTATGCCATTCGTTCCGACACACAAGACCTTGGACGCCAGGCCATTCGCCCAGACATTGAGGCCATCAGCGAACTCTATCCTCTGGCCAACAAGAGAATGCTCAGTGAAATCCAGCGAGGCAGGGTCCAGAGAGAGTACTTCACACTGTTGTCCCATGCGCTAAGACATGCGAAGATATTTGGACATGCCGTCATCACCAGACTGCCGGACGTGAACATCCCCGATATGGTCGGAGAAGTGGCCGACCTTCTTTTGAGAGATGACGAGGCTGACTGGGCCCTTTGTTATGGTCTTTTTTGTCAGAAGATACTCCTATCCGTCCGGACGTCACAGAGCGACAAGCGAGCTGAAGAAGTGGTCTGCTCGATTGTCTCTAAAGTGGGCACTGGAGGAGGACACGAAACGATAGCAGGTGGTCAAATCCCGCTTGTAGGGGGGACAAAGACTGAGCTTCGGCGACTCGAAGGAATGATCAGACGACGGTTCCTCAACGCCGTTGGCGCAGATAAGAGAAGAGGACGCAGGTTGGTTGAATGGCAGGCACGGCAATGAACAGCAGCACTATGCGTATAGTCCTGATAAGACATGGCCAGAGTACGTGGAACAAGGCAAACCGATTCACAGGATGGACCGACGTAGATCTCACGGACGAAGGAATTCTTGAAGCGCGGCAAGCCGCTCGTCTACTGAGCGAGGGTGGCTTCTCGTTTGATGTGGCATTCACCTCGGTTCTGAGAAGAGCCATCAGGACGTTGTGGATTGTTCTGGATCAAATGGACTTGATGTGGATTCCGCTGACTAAGTCATGGCGCCTCAACGAAAGGCACTACGGTGCATTACAGGGTCTTAACAAGGCCGAAACAGCCGAGAAGCACGGTGAGCAGCAGTTGCACTTATGGCGAAGAAGCTATAACATCAGGCCTCCAGCCCTCAAGAAGTCTGACCGTAGATACCCCGGGAACGAGCAGAAGTACGCAGATTTGGACGAGACGGACATTCCGCTGACGGAATCTCTTGAGGACACAGTGAACCGGTTTCTGCCGTTCTGGCATACCTATGTTGCCCCTGAGGTCAAGAAGGGTAAACGCATACTGATGTCCGCGCACGGCAACAGTCTGAGGGCGTTGGTCAAGCACCTGGACAACATAAGCGATGAGGACATAACACAATTGAACATCCCCACGGGTATACCTTTGGTCTACGAGCTGGACAAGGACCTGAGTCCGCAAAGAAGCTATTATTTGGGGCAATCGGACCAGGTCGAGAAGGCAATGGAAGCTGTGCGGAACCAGGGCAAAGCCGGCCACCGGTGACTCGCTGCGATATGTACTCATAGCCTGAAAAGCAAGGGACGTCCCAGTGTAGGGAAAGAGGGTTTGGGCGGCTTCAGAGAGAAGCTTTACGATGGGGCCGCAGGAGCTGGAATTGTATGCTTATGCCGCATTATGGTTCGACATGCAGAATGGGACAACAGAAGAAAGCCCAAACAGAATTCCGATTCGACTTTCTAATCGTTGAGTTCTACGTTGCTGCATGCGTCATGAGATGTACTGGTTCTCCCCTGTGGGCAGGGGCCCGAAGTCTATTCTGACAGGGGCTCCCGACACTTGTGGCAACGCGGCACTGCCCTGAACGAGATGGCACAGATTCATTCGGTGTCCTGCTGCTCAGGCTTGCCGCTTTCCAGCAGGCCGATTGCGTTCAGAAGAGATCTTCCGGAGTACCGTCCGAGTAGAATTAGAACAGCCATTATCAACAACTCAAGCTCAGGGAACCTCACCAGGATCTGCCCCGTTTGAGTGTAAGCGAAGATCATGAAGCAGCAGATTGCAACGGCAATGCTGTTGGCAAGAACGGTCAGGGCTCTTCTATTACCTTCTTTTTCCATAATGCTGAAGAACCTCTCTATCATTATGGTCATCACGGCTATGGGCAGAAGAATATGTCTGGCAGTAGTTGCCAGGCCGTAGCTATGTGACAACGATATCGCCACGGTCAGTGCGATGACCACAAATGTTCCTATCACACCTCGACGTGGCACCGTGGAGAGTCTGAATCTGGCGAGCATCATTCGGCACAATGATCCCAAGCCAAAAGTGACTGCGAAGATTACAGCTCCGATCCTCCAATCCGACCTCGCCTGGCTCAAAGCCAACAGCGTAGGTGAGAATGTTCCTATGGTGTGTATGCCGACCACGCTTCTGGCCAGAGCTGTAACCAGCAAACCTACCGGTACCAAGAGCAGGAAAGCCAACACTACCTGCGTCTGAGCCGGGGTGCGCGTTAAGTCCATGACAGATAATATAGGTCTGGGATGCGATCCTGCCTGCCCCGCGGGGCCAAGGTCTCCGCTGGACGAGTCGGCCTGTGGCGGGGACCCGTTCTCAAAATACAGGCGTCTCATGGTCACTCCAAGGATCGCAAGAAGTGTGAGCACAGCCACCGTTGTGCCGATATAACTCCGATCAGCCTGCATTCTGGTTCTCCTATATTGTCCAGCAATAACCCCTTTACAGGGCACCGTCGATATGAGGCGTTCGCAGTAAGGCTACTTTCCTGTGGACATTCTGTCAAGCAGTGTTCCACTCCTGCAAGTCCCGAATTGACAATCATTGACCATCAGAATACCATGATCTGGTTGTTGTTCAACGGACCTTGCAGTCCTGATGGGAAGAGAACATGGACATTTGGACGAAACAGACCATCCAAGCAGAAAGAGCGTACAAATCACAATTGGGCCCTCTGAAGTTGTGGCTGAAGAAGACCAGCGATGAGCTACACATGGCCACCGATCGAGGCTCAGAGGGTTGTGTTTCCCCCTGCCACGGATTTACGCAAACAAGTGATCCCTCACCTGAATCCCTCGACTGGGGGCGCTGGGTCATTGACCGGGACGATAGTTATGTACAATTGGTTCCCACGATGCCCGATCGCGGAGTAGTAGTGCGAACGGAGTCGCCTGTCAAGATTCCACCAAGCAGGGAGGCGGTCTTTTTCGTGAGCATTCCGACCTGGATCAAGATCTGTGCGGGCGGATCGAAGCTGTCTGACTTGTGGGAAGTGCCCAGCGTCATCCGCTCCAACACATGGTTCGGCGATACCCTTTCCGGTGAACTGTGCTATTCCTTGGTAAGCCGCGCGCGTCGCCAGGTGGAAGATGCGGATCATCCCCTGCATAAGGCAGTATGTCCGGTGAAGATCTGTAACGAGTCCGGCCACATGCTGAATGTAGACCGGTTCTGTGTGCATGTGGAGCATCTCAGCGTTTACGGGGGTGTACGACTGCTCTGGACAAACAAGGTCACGATACGCTTCCAGGGAGAAGACCAGATAAGCAAGCTTGACTATGCTCGGCAGAAGCCCGATCTGGAATCGCAGGTCAAGTTGTTGTCGCCGCCTCGGATCCCGTTCAAGGAAACGCTCTTGAAACGGAGTCTGGGCAGCTTTGCCCGGCTCACGGATTTCTAGACTCGCCCAATCCACGGAGGAACTGACATGGTTTCGCTAGCACAGGTCAACTGGACCAAATTGCTCGACATCAGAACAGGTATGCACATTGTAGCGCTGGTGGTGATGGGATTGCCTCTGTTGCTAGGTCTTTCCGCCGCTGTCGGCAAGGCCACTAAGAAGAGACTGTCCGCCCAGGCGGCAATGCTGCTGCGCAAGGGTATCTTCTACATCGGCACTCTGATCATTGTCCTGACGATCCTTCACCAACTGGAGTTCAAAATGGGGGCCCTGCTCGGGGCTGCCGGCATCGTCGGCATTGCTGTCGGTTTTGCCTCCCAAACCAGCGTATCCAACATTATCAGCGGTCTATTCCTCATTTCGGAGCGGCCTTTTGAAGTTGGCGATTTGATCCGGGTCGGCGACACTACGGGAACGGTAATGTCCATTGACCTCATGTCAGTCAAGTTGAAGACCTTCGACAATCAGTTTGTTCGCCTTCCCAACGAGACACTTATCAAGACGCAGGTCAACAACCTGACACATTTTCCAATCCGACGTCTGGATGTCCACGTGGGTGTCGCTTACAAGGAAGACGTGGCTAAGGTCAAGAGGATCCTTGCCGAGATCGGCAGTGAAAACCCCTTCTGTCTGGATGAACCAGAACCGATAATCCTACTACAGAACTTCGGTGACTCGGCCCTGGAATTTCTGTTTGCAGTTTGGAGCACCAAGGCCGATTATTTGCAGCTGAAGAAGACCATCCGTCAGGAAATCAAGGAACGGTTTGACGCCGAACGCGTTGAGATACCCTTCCCGCACAGGACTCTGTACACAGGATTGGCTACCGAGCCTTTTCCAATTCGTATCGTAAGCTCGGGGACGACGCTGCCCGCAGTCAATGGCCGGCCCAGCAAGTCGAGAAAGACCGGCAATTGAAGGTGATGCTCGATGCCAGAGGCAAAACGTATACGATGCAATATTCGGTTCAGGGGTATACGGCAACCTTTGTTATTGGGCACGCTGCTGCTTGCCGGCCTTGTGGTAACCGTAAAGGTTATGGTCACACAGCCCTTCAAAAACGTCATCCGTGCGGACATACTTGTAGAAGAGGGCTTCAAGATGATCCTGTTTGCAGGACTAATCTCGCCGGATTGACTAGCTCTGAAATCGATTGCCATTGCTTGTGTAGATGAGGACATAGGAGAAAATGCAGACTAAAATCGGAATACCCGCATCACCTGGTATCGCAATCGCCCGGGCTATCATACTGGATTCCGAGGAGTACGCGATTCCCCAGCGCCATGTTGATCTGGAGAACGTGCCGGCTGAGATCGACCGGATAGAAAGGGCATTTGACGAGGCCGTCCGAGAGTTGGCCGAGCTGGAAACCCAACAACGCAAATCTGGCAAGATTGAAATCCGCGATCTATTTGCCGTCCATCGTCAGTTCCTGCAGGACAGAATTCTCAAGGACAAGGCAATCGATCTGATTAACACAGAGAGGTTGACTGCGGAATGTGCCGTTGACAGGGTGCTTGGCGAAGTACATCAATACTTCCTCAAGACAGAAAATCGCTACATCAGTGAAAGGGCTGCGGACATCACTGACCTTAGAAGACGGCTTATCAAGCACCTCATCGACTTCAAGCAGGCCTCTCTTGGAGCACTCGATCAAGAAGTCATTGTCGTGGCCAAGGACTTGCGACCCACCCAGACGGCTGTTTTTGACCCGCGGTTTGTCAAGGGCATAGCCTGCGATGCCGGAGGCAAGACCAGCCACGCTTCCATCGTAGCCCGGGCTATGGGTATTCCCGCAGTGATGGCCCTGGAGGACCTGACAGGAATTGTCCAGCGAGGCACCGAAATCATCGTGGATGGCAACACCGGTGTTGTGATCATCGATCCCAATCCTGAGATGGTCGCCGAGTTCAGTGCTGCTGCAGAATCGATCGCAACTTTGCAGCAAAGCCTGGAGACCATCCGGCATGAACCGGCCGTCACCCGTGATCAGATACCGATTGTGCTGCTGGCCAACATAGAGTTTCCAGAAGAAGCCGACCATGTCTTGCAGGTCGAAGCTGACGGCGTGGGATTGTTCCGTACGGAGTTTCTATACCTCAGGAGCGGCACGGAACCAACAGAGCAGGTCCACTACGAATCCTATGCCGGGGTCATCCAGGCCATGCAAGGCCGTCCGCTGACGATCCGCACCATGGATCTCGGCGCCGATAAGTTCACACAAAGTCACCGTTTCGCTCCTGAGACGAACCCCTTTTTGGGGTTGCGTTCGATTCGGTTCAGCCTCAAGCATCGGGATATGTTTGTCGCACAACTGCGGGCTATCTTCCGGGCTTCTGTATTGGGCCCGGTCAAGATCATGTTGCCGATGATCACAACTTTGAAGGAGTTGGCAATGGCTCACGAAATCCTGGATTCCACAAGGTCCGATTTGAGGGCCGAGGGTATTGCCTTTGCCTCAGATATCCCGGTCGGAATCATGATTGAGACACCGGCTGCCGCCCTGATGGCCCACAGGTTGGCAGGCCGCGCAGACTTCTTCAGCATCGGCACAAATGATCTGACGCAATATACGCTTGCCGTTGATCGCGGCAACGCCCAGGTGGCAGCACTATTCTCGGCCGCCGAACCCGCTGTCTTGAAGCTCATTAAGGCCACAATCGACGGTGCCCGAGTAACTGGAATCGAGGTCGGTATCTGCGGCGAGATGGCCTCGGAACCCAAATATACCATGCTGCTGCTCGGTCTTGGCTTGCGCACGTTGTCTCTGACTCCCAAGATGATCCCGGACATCAAGAAGATCATCCGTTCCGTCACGCTCACCGAGTGCGAACAACTTGCCGAAGCGGCGCTGAAGGCGGACTCCGCAGAGCAGGTATTGGAGTCCGTCACTGAGAAAGCCCGTACCATTTTGCCAGAGTTTTTCAAATAAAAGGATAGAACTCAAAGAAAGACAGGTGACATATGGAAGTCAGTATGTTCAGGCTTGTATCTCATTCCAATGAGAGTCTTTCAGGCGTCTGGTTTCAGGGTATATCTCGCCAGCTCCAATTCTCCCCCAATGTTCTCGGATAGCTCTTGTATATTTGTGACCTGCCTCCTTACCTGAGAGGCAACGCAATTTTGACCGTGGTTAACTTCACTTCACAGATCATTCGAATATGCTGTTCCACCGCCTGCTTTCTCTGCCCTGCCAACTCCGCAGGTGATAGACATAGCTGACGATCAGTGGAAGCACTACAGTGGCCTCGGCGTAGACCATTTGCTCGTAGGTGGTATCGACCTTGCCCCAAGAAGATGCCTCTTTGAGTGTAGAACTCGAGCAGGCTCCATCCCTTACATCGGCGACGGTGATCTGAACGGCATACTTGTGCATGTCTGCCGGCTCGCCCAGGACTTCGGCGCAAATCACGGTGTCCTGGGCAAAGTTCTTGGGTACACCGCCGCCTATCATGAACAGGCCCGAAACGGGCGATTTCATTTTGATCTGCGTCAGTTCCCGGAAATCCTTGACCGAATCGATGCAAACATGGCTATCCCGGTTCTGGTCCTGATGCTTGACCAGTCCGAATCCCGCGCTCGAATCCGAAAATGCCGGACAGAATATCGGCACGTCATTTTCAAATGCCGTCTGCACAAGGGAATCCGGTTTCTGGGCATTTTCTGTCAGATACTTACCCATCTCCCTGATGAATTCTCTTGAGGAGTAAGCCCGCGGCGTCAGTGAATCGGCTATCTCCTTTATTGTAGTGTCGCAGATCTGCAATTGCTCTTCGTCGATGAATGTATCATAGATCCGGTCGATATAGAGTTCTCTGAGTTGGCGGTCATCGACGTGAGGGCTGCCCTTGTAATGCTTGAATCCCAGAGCTTCGAAGAAATCCATATCGACGATGGTAGCCCCGGTAGCAACGATCGCATCGACCATGCCATACCTGACCATGTCCGAGTATATCTTCATGCAGCCGGCCGCACTTGTGCTGCCGGCTATGCAAAGGATGATCGTGCATTCGTCATCGGTAATCATTCGCTCGAGAATGTCCGCCGCCCTCGCAGTGTCTCTGGCGGTGAAGGACATCTCCCTCATGGCCTCGATAATGTCAGTCGAGTCGAATGACGTTATGTCGACATGCTTGACGTGATCCTGAAGAAGATCGCCCTTGTCCATTTCAACCTCCAAACTTATAGCTCAGCAATTTATAGATAAGCTTTGCGGCAAGAAAATCCGGAGCTCTGTTGCTGCCATCAGGACACAACTCAACAACGTCAAAACCGACGACGTTTCTCTTCTCAGAGACCATCTTGAGCAGTGGCAGAACGTCGTACCACAGCAGACCTCCCGGCTCGGGCGTGCCCGTCGAGGGCATAATGGAAGGGTCAAGCGCGTCAAGATCAATGGTTATGTATACGTCATCCGAAAGTCTGGAGATGACCTTCTTGATCCAGTCGGTGTTGTCGTGGATATCTTCGGCGAGGAATATTCGTGATTCGTCCGAGGATTCCTTTTCGGATATGCTCATGCTTCTGACACCCACCTGTACAATCGGGCAGAACTCTTTCGCGCGGGCCATTACACAAGCATGATTATACTTCGAGCCGTTGTATTCTTCTCGCAAATCAGCGTGTGCGTCCAACTGGAGCACGGTGAGCTTTTCGTAGCGCGCGGCGAGGGCCTTGATCGCACCAACGCTGACCGAGTGCTCGCCGCCTATGACGACAGTGAACCTTTCTTGTTCAAGATAGTACTGAACCACATCATGCACTGCATCGACCATCTCTCGGGTCGTGATCTCTCCCCCTATGGTTTCCTCAGTGAATATGCCCTGTCTGTAGACTTCACTATCAGTCTCTATGTCATACAGTTCCATGTTGGCCGAGGCTTCTATTATCGCATCAGGTCCTTTGTCGGCGCCTTTCATCCATGTGCTCGTCCCATCATAGGCGACCGGGATGATGACGATACGGGCATTTTCCGCACTCGAGAATTCGTCAGACAAGTAACCGAAATTGATTTGCTCTTTCATAGGAGATATAGACCCTTTTCATCAGCTCAGTCAAACAAGAACGTCGCTATCGCCACTGTTGTCGTCCACAGACCCTCTTGGCCCCTTGCGGTCTGAGTCATGTTCGTCGTTCTTATGAAAAGACCGCTCGATTTGTACGCCTGCTCCTTTTCCGACCAGGCTGTGTCGGGGTCTAATTCCAGGCCCAACGTCGTGCCCAACATGCCGGCTGCCAGGTCTTCGGCCATATCTGAGGCCTGCTGGCTGTTCATACCATGGCCATGGACCTCGCTGAGATACCCCCAGTTGCTCTTATCCTTGGGGACAGCAACGCCGATAGACGAGGCAACCAGTCTGCCATGTTCATTCGTATCGGCCCGCGCCAGCACACAGTGACATATCTGGCCCGGGATCAACTTCTTGAGCCCGCTTTCCCGGCCGACTATCTTGCATCGGGGCGGTAGGATTGATGAGACCTGAACCAGATTCTGGTGGGCCACTCCCGCTTTGCGCAGGGCCTGTTCGAAAGATTTGAGCTGATACTTGTGGCGTCCGACGCCCTTGGTCAGGAAGACTCCTGTGGGAAGAAGATTATTCATTTGGGTCTCCACCATTTAAGTCCCATTTTCCATATGTTCATTCCTCTGACAATCACTTAATCTGGGCCAGACAAAAATAGTAGTTTTTTTACTAATGTCAACTTTATTTATTGACCACTTGGTCAATATTGACTACATAGTCAGCCTCATGAAAGCCAAGTGCATAGAATCCGGAAAGAGCAGGCGGCAGAAACGGGTCATCAGGACACAAAGGAGACTCAAGGCCGCTGCGCTGGGCCTGTTCAGTGCCAAAAGCGTTGATGCTGCGACTATCGAGCAAATCACCGCCAAGGCCGACCTGGGCAAAGGCACTCTTTATCAGCATATCGAGGACAAGGAAGAAATCAGCATTATACCTCTGAGGCGGGTTTTGGTCAGAAGTCTGGTAACATTCTTCGGTCGGTAACATCTGACTATGGAGTATGGGAGCAATATGGCAGAGAATGGAGCAAATGAGAAAAAGCTGTCGCCAGCCGAGATGAAAAAACTGACAGCTATGCTGCTCGCAAAGCGAAATGAGATACTTGGCAACATGACCGAGATGGAGTCGGAGGCCTTGCGACGAGAGAGGACAGACCTCTCCAACATGCCTTTTCACCTGGCTGACGCCGGCTCGGATAATTATGAGATCGATAACACGCTGGGCCTGATGGATAGCGAGAGGAGAATCCTTTTGGAGATCGATGCCGCCCTCAGTCGTATCGAAAAGGGCGAGTACGGCATTTGTCGGGGCGCCGGTGAGAGAATTCCCAAGAAGAGACTCGCGGCAATTCCCTGGGCCAGGTATTGCGTGGACTGTGCGGCTCTTGCTGAGAAGGGCCTGCTTCAGGGAGGAGATTACGATTGAGCTTGGCCCTCTGCCTTGTAGAACGAAACAGTTGAGATCCTGGTAGTGCTCTGGGGCACATCGTGAAGATTGCAATTGCCTACAATCGTGATTCGAAAAACGTCATCAATCTTTTTGGAATCCCCAATCGCGAGCGGATCGGTCAGAAGACCATAAAGCGTATTGCAGACGCTCTCAGAGCATACAAGCACCGCGTTAAGGCCTTCGAGGGCGATAAGGATTTGATCGATCATCTGGAAGAGTTTATGCCTCGCGTCCTAAAGGGCGAGCAGCCGGGCCTGGTTTTCAACGTTTCATACGGGATTCAGGGTCAGGCTCGTTACACGCATGTGCCGAGCATCTTGGAGATGGTCGGAATACCATATGTTGGCTCCGGACCTCTCGCTCACGGGCTGGCTCTCGACAAGGTCGTAGCCAAGATGATCTTTCGCCAGCATGGCCTGCCGACACCGGATTTCACAGTGTTAAATTCTTGGGACGATCAGTTGCCGGAAGATCTGCCCTTTCCCCTGATAGTGAAGCCCAAGAATGAAGCTGTCTCTTTCGGCGTAACGATTGTCAACAATGAACGTGAGCTGAAAGAGGCGGCACGGACGATCTTCGATACATTCCAACAGCCGATAGTCGTCGAGCGTTACATTGACGGCCGCGAAATAAACGTGGGCCTTATCGGCAACAACCCCTGTGACACCTTCCCTCCGGTGGAGCTGCTTTTCGGCAATGAAGGCCCGGCAATCTATACCTACCAGGACAAAGTGGGCAGGTCGGGCCGCGAGATCGGATTCGAGTGCCCAGCTCGGATCGGACAGGAGGCTACCGAAGAAGCCCAAAGACTCGCTCACCGCGCGTTCGAGGTCCTTGGCTGTTACGATTGTGCTCGGGTTGACATGCGATTGGACGCCGACCAGAACCTGCACCTGCTGGAGGTGAACAGCCTGCCCAGCCTTGGAGAGCACGGTTCTTACACGGTTGGGGCTCAACATGTGGGTCTTGATTTTCCCGCACTGGCCAATCGTCTGGTGGAGGTCGCCAGTGCCCGCTATTTCGGAACACCCAAGCCGATGCGTATATCCAGAAAGGAGGCCGACGCCGGTCAACTCGTGATGTCGTTTCTCACTCAGCGCCGGGATCAGATCGAACGGCGTCTGCGAATCTGGACCAATCTTCACAGCAGGACATCCGATCCCTTCGGCATCCAGCAGGCTGTCAAGAAGCTGGGGCAAATGCTCGATGAGATTGGGCTTGCATCTGTGCAAGAGTATACGGACGGCAGAACCACATGGGCCTGGCAAACACAGGCCGGTCTGAAGGCCGGAACGCTTTTTGTGGGACATCTGGACATTCCACTGGGCCTGGAGATTCCCGTTCAAGAGTTCCGCCGAACACCCGAATGGCTCAGTGGCGAGGGAATAGGCCTCTCTCGCGCTCCTTTGGTGATGCTGGAGTTCGTCTTGAAGGCCCTCAGAAGTCTGAGACAGTTGTACGCAACTCCGATCGGCGTCCTTTACTATGCCGATGAAGGCAGAGACAGCATGGAAAGCGCCAATGCAATTGAAGCGGCGGCGGCCGAAGCTGAGCGTGTCTTTGTCCTGAGGCCTTCGAATCCACAGAATAAGGTGGTCACGCAGCGGCGAGGCTGGAGGAAGTATCGACTGGTTGTCGAAAGCACGCCGACGCAGCTCGGAAAGGTAAGAAAAAAGCCGGATGTTCTCGGGTGGACGTGCAGCAAAATAGAGGATATCTCAAAACTGTCGGCAAGGCACGAGCGAATCTCGATCGCCGTTTCCGATATCCGCCCAACTGGTTTTCCCATGCTGCTTCCACATAGAGTGGAGGTAACTGTGACTCTGAGCTACGGAGATCCGTCGGTAGCCCAAGAGAGCGAGAAATCAATTCGAGACATTCTGGCCTCGGGCGGCTTTCGCCATCAGTTCGAAATGATCTCGGACAGACCCGCGATGAAGAACCGAACGTCGAGCAAGCGACTCACCGCCGAGTTGTCGGAGATTGCAGCCAATTGGGAAATACCGCTAGGGCAAGAATCCGCTCTGTGGCCCTCTGTCGCGGGGCTGGTACCGGCTTCAACTGCTGTCGTATGCGGCATCGGGCCTGTCGCGAGGGATCTCTATACGCCCAATGAAGCTGTGGAGAGAATCAGTCTTCTTCAGAGAACGCTCCTGCTGGCGGAATTCTTGGCTAAACAGGTACGAGGGTAGTACGTAATGAGTACCTCTAGCCCAAAGTGGGATGATACCGATCCCAGAGACGTTGAGCCTGCAGGCATTCCCAGGCCCCAACGGGTAGCCGTCTCGGGCGGCGGCGTGGCGAGCACCCAACACTACCTTGCCACCGACGCAGCCGTTCAGATTCTCGAAGCATCAGGCAACGCCGCCGATGCCGCAGTCGCCGCTGCTTTTGCTCTCGGTGTGTGCGAGCCGGCCGCCTCCGGGCTCGGCGGCCAGACCATGATGCTGATTCACCTGGCACGTTCCCGGCGAACATTTGCCTTGGATGGCTCGTCGAGAGCCCCAAACCGCACGTCGCTCAAGGAACTCAGCCGGGATCAGCGGCGCCACGGGTACATGGCAACGACAGTCCCGAGCACGCCGGCGGTGCTGGGCTATGCTCTCGAACGCTACGGTACAATGCCTCTACATGAAATTGTCGCTCCGGCGATACAACTGGCTGAGCACGGATACCAGGTCACCGAACTGCAGCGGAAGTTGCTGCGAAGGGTCAGAAAGACTCTGCGGCAGAACACGGCAGCGCAGCTATTCCTTAGGGACGGCAGCAAGTGTTTTAGAGTTGGTGAGAGATTCCGCCAGAGTGCTCTGGCCAACACCCTTAGACGACTCGCGAGTGCTGGCGTAGCAGATTTCTATACAGGTCAGATTGCCAAGTTGATCCGTAAGGATATGGCTCGCAATGGGGGACTAATTGGCGAAGAAGACCTTGCCCAGATACCATGGCCGATCGAAAGAAGACCTGTTTCATGTCAGTTTGAAGATCATAGAGTTGTTACTTTTCCTCCGCCGGGCGCTGGCAGAACCCTGGTTGAGATGCTCAATATCATCAGCCACATTCCGAAGAAACATCGCAGCGTCGATACTCCCGAAGGGGCGCTGATGCTCGCACAAGCCATACGTCAGGCAAACCGCGACCGGACCGACCGACCCTTCGAACCGAATTTCTATTACCAGATACCGCAGAAGCGAATGTTGAGCACGGATTACGCCAAACAAATCGCCCGCTGGTCCCTGAGGAACATCCGCACGCGCGGAGAGACGACCCACCTGTCGGTAATGGACAGGTACGGCAACGTCGTTGCCCTGACCCAGTCGATAGAGCGAGTGTATGGGGCATGTGTGGCGACACCGGAACTTGGCTTCTTGTACAACAACTACATGTTGGCCTTCGAAGATGAAGACATGACTCATCCCTACTATCTGCGTCCCAATGCTGTGCCCTGGGCGAGTGTCGCACCCACAATCGTCTTCAAGGGCCGCAGGCCTTGGGTAGCAATCGGATCTCCCGGGAGCCAGAGGATCGTCTCGGCGACCGCCCAGGTCTTTTTGCGTCTTCTCAAGCAGTTGCCTTTCGAGTCGGTGGATGCTCCACGTCTGCATTGCTCGCTGGATGGAACGGTATCACTGGAAGCCTCTCGAATGCGCAGCGACATCCCAACCGCCCTCGAACAGCATGGGTTCACAATCGACGTTCGGGAGCCGCATTCATTCTATCTCGGATGTGTGCAGCTTGCGATGCGCCACGGCGACAAGTTTGTCGGTGTCGCAGATCCCCGGCGTGACGGGGCGGCCGGAGGTCCGACCGCATGAAGCTGCCGCTTATTGTCTCGGTTCCACACTCCGGCCTGACCGTGCCGGAAGAAGTACGGGATAACTGCGCGCTTACGCCGCAGCAAATTCTTGTCGACAGCGACGAAGGGGCCGCAGAGATCTACAATCTGAAATCGGAAGTGGTGAAATATATCACAACACCGGTGGCCCGCGCAATAGTAGACGTGAACCGGGCCGAGAACGATCGACGTCGCGACGGCGTCATCAAAACCCACACCTGCTACGGCATCCCGATTTACCGCAAACCTCTCTCCGAGGAGACGGTCGAGATCCTCTTGGACAATTACTATCGTCCTTACCACCGGAACATATCCGAATACTCGCACAATGCAAAACTCGGGGTGGATTGTCATACCATGGCGGCCGTCGGCCCACCTACCGCCCCGGATACGGGGGGTGATCGGCCGGGAGTCTGCCTCAGCGATGCCTCGGGGACGTGCCCGAAGGATTGGTTCGACGAACTGGTCCGTTGCTTTGCCAAATCGTTCGACTGTGAGATCTCAGTCAACAGTCCGTTCAAGGGTGGCCACATCATCAGGTCACACTGCCATGAGCTGCCCTGGGTACAGATCGAGCTTTCTCGAGCCCCCTTCCTCGATCTTGCCGAAAAACGCAGGCGTGTCTTCAATGCGCTGGTACTGTTCTGCGGAATCACCAAGAAAAGGTGATCAACTGCAAGCCCGTCCCCAGAGGCTTTGCTTGACGTTTTCAATGTCCATGCTAAGAGGGCCTCTGTTTTGCGGGCTGTTACGGTTATTCTCAGAAGCTTGCTTCCAAGGCCTGATCCCCTCGTTCCCCGACGCATCGGGATTCCATCTCGACAGAAAGCACTTTTTCAAACGGATTCTGGATATTTTTGGGTAATCTCTGAATTGAGCCTTCTACCCAAAATATGGTAAGATAACCCTCGGAATGTGACCGGTATCGATATCCAGAGTCATGTGCCGCACGAACACGATTGATGGTTGAGAATGAGTTGGGGAATAAAACGGTATGCCTATTTATGAATTTTACTGCCCGGACTGCCACCGGATCTACAACTTCCTGGCCCGTCGGCTTAATGTGACCAAGCGTCCGAGCTGTCCACGCTGTTCACGCCCCAAACTGGAGCGCAAGATATCTAAGTTCGCCATCTCCAAAGGCGTACCGGAGTCGTCGGAGGGCTTGGACGGTATGGACCTGCCTGCCGGCCTGGACGAGACCAAGATGGAACGGGTTCTGGCAGAGATGGCCACAGAGGCCGAGAACGTCAGTGAGGACGATCCCCGCCAGATGGCCCGCATGATGCGAAAGCTCTATGACGGCACGGGCCTGCCCATGGGCCACGGCATGGAAGAGGCCATGCGCCGCATGGAGGCCGGAGAGGATCCGGAGACTATTGAGGCGGAGATGGGCGATCTCCTGGACAATGAGGATATGCTATTTGGTCCGGGCAAGCCTGGTCTAAAGGGCATGACCCGCAGACTGCGGCCGCCCGAGGTAGACGAAAAACTCTATGACCTTTAAAGAGAGCGGCCAGAGTAACTGCACGGAAAGGACTGCACGGCGTTTGAAGTCCGAGTCAACTCTTCTAATCTCCAAGAGGAAGGCCCATCTTAATCCCCTCGGCCTTCATGTCGCCGTCCAATGCAAACCTTTGGGTCTATGATTCTGAATCATTTTTAAGGAAAACTACGGTTGCCCGTGGTATTATTGCCTTTTGCAGTTCCAGATCCTAAGGGACAATATGTATGCAGATTGTTGTTGTAGAAGATGGTTGAGATTGTGAATGCACTCCTTAGAACTCTTGCGCCCATACTGATCATTGCACTGTCTAGCGTATCAGATCATGCAAAAAAGGACGATCTCTTAATCGTAAAGGAGAGAGTCATTGCAGAGTTGATGAAAACACCTATTGATGATGGTCGAATAGAAACCATCATGCATAGAATGAATGAGGATGGGAGTTTTGAGGATGTCAATTATGTTGACCTAAGCAGAACGGCTGGTTTTCCTCAGCGAGAACATACCTACAATTTAGTGTATCTGGCAAAAGCCTATAAAAATAGAGCGTCATCGTACTACAAGAATGAGATCCTGAAGAGGGCTATACATCGAGCATTCTGTTACTGGGTGGATCATGATTTCTTCGGTGACAACTGGCATAACAATCAGATCACGACGCCTGCTAATCTGGTCAATCTTATGCTGATCATGGGCGACGAGCTGCCGCAAAAGAAAGTGGAGCAGGCCCAGCCCATTATAGGCAGAGCGCATATGAATGCGTCCGGGGCCAGGCCGAGTGGTGATAGAATTGTGATTGCTGGGATATTGGCCAAGAATCTGCTCTTTAGGGGCGACAGTCGCCAATTTGATGAAATCATAAAGCTGATAGAAGGAGAGGTGAAATTCAGCACTGGCCGTCGCGGCATGCAGCATGATTACAGCTTTCACCACAGGAAGGATCGAGTGAACAATACGACTTCCTATGGATATGGTAAATATGCCAACGCATTCGGTGAATGGTCCTATTATGTAGCCAACACAAAATATGCCTTTTCTGTAGAGAGAATAAATCACTTGGTCGATTATTACCTCGACGGTATTTACAGGCAGCTGGTATATGGCGTCTACACGGATGTCAGCGTAAAAAACAGAAGCATTACGCACAAAGCGACCTTCGAACCGCGCGGAGTCACTGAGATAGAACGGCTGATTCATAGCACCGACTATCGCAGGGAAGAATTGGAAGAAATCATTAGGCTGAGAAAAGGAGAGGTCAAGCCCTCATTGTCCTTCTGCAAATTCTTCTGGCAGACAGAGCATTTTGTCGTTCAACGGCCCAACTACTATACCACGGTGAGAATGTTCTCTACCAGGAATAGGAATATGGAAGAACCATATAATGGCCCTGGTAAGACCACGCACCATAGAGCAGACGGAACGAACTATCTGATGCTCAGAGGTGATGAATACCACAATATCTGGCCGGTTTACGACTGGCAAAAGATTTCCGGCACAACCATACTTCAAAAACCCGAACTTCACGGGCCTGATGAGATCCAAAAGGACGGGCTTACTGATTTTGTTGGAGCGGTTACGGATGGCCGCCACGGCGCAGTCGCATTTGACTTTAAGAGTCCGCACGATATGACCGTGGCCAAAAAGTCCTGGTTCTTCTTTGATGATGAATATGCATGCCTGGGCGCAGGTATAGCATCTGATCGAGACTTGCCCGTAGTCACCACAGTCAATCAGGTCCTGATGAGAAGCGCTGTGGTCTTGATGCAGAACGAGAAAATACAAGAGCTCCCGCGGGGGAGTCGGCAACTGGATGATGTTAAATGGGTTTACCAGGACAGAATCGGATATATTCTTCCTCAACCGGCCACTGTCAGTGTGTCCAACAGAACCGAGCAGGGCCGCTGGTCGGATATAACCGATCAAAAACATATCTCTGAAGAATTGGTAAGTGAGGAAGTATTCATGTTATGGTTTGATCATGGACATCGCCCAAGCCACGCTTCATATCAGTACATTGTCGTGCCCGATGTAAGTGTGCAGCAATTGCAGGAGACGGCCGACGACAATCGCCATATAGATATTCTATCCAACACGGCTGAAATACAGGCTGTGAAACACCGCAAACTTGGATTGTGTCAGATTGTGTTCTATAAGGCTGGAGAAATAGACATCTCTAAGGGCATCAGGGTCAGATCGGACAGCCAGGGCATGGTCATGCTCAAATTGCAGGCAGGGAGAATCGACAAAATAACCGTTTGTGATCCTTCGAGAAAACTAGGCAGAATGAGGATTAAAGTTTCAAATATGTACGATGTGAAAGGTGACAATTTTGTGACGCTTCCAAACAGCGAACAGAACAATACATTGATTCTTGTTGACTTGCCCCGGGGTGTCTATGCGGGTAAAAGTGCAATAGTTGAATTATAGATCTGCGCCTCGGTGGGTTTTACCATCAATCATCGTTGCTCCTTACAATACAACCCTCAATCTTTCCGTTCTTTGTGCGTCATTATTTGTGACTACGACAAGCGCGAAATTCGCGTAAGAGCATTGGACCCTTCCTTCTTCGGGACCTTTAGTGTCTTTCATAGTTCAGTATTTTGGTTGCGGCCAAAGGGGGCGCTGGGAAGTCCGCGGCCAAACATATAGCCGCTCGGGGCTCAGAGCCGCCAGGGGCTTCGCATGGGGCGGGTAAGCATTCTGTTGGCCGTTTCGTCGTTGATGAATTCTTCGCGATCGGGATCCCATCTCAACTTTCGACCGAGCCGGATGGCGATATCGTCCATGTGGCAGATCGTGTCGGAACGCACGGCTGTCTCGACGGGGCAGATCGTTCTCTTTCTGCTCCTTACGCACTCGAGAAAATCGCGGCGGTGATTGACGCTCGCCGGCAGGTGAACTTCATCGGGGCCGATCGTTGCTGTCAGCAGGGATTTCGGCTCGGCTTGGAGATATCCCCGGCCCACCAGGACCCAGCCTTCGGTGCCGATAAACAGTATCCCGGGGCCTTTGCGGACTGCGAATTGTCTCGATCGTTTGGCAGCGATTCTGGTGCTCGCGTGTATCATCTTGACGCCGCTGGCGTATGTGTGTTCGACCTCCCATTCAACGGGCGTGTCGGCCAGACCGTCGGCGGGAATGACACCGGTCCCTTCTATTTCCACCGGACCCGTATCCTCGGTTCCGTTGCCCCACTGGGCGATATCGACGTGGTGGATTCCCCAGGCGCCGCCGAGGCCGCCCAGCGAATAGTCGTAGATATGCGTCCAGAGCCCATCGGTTCCCATTGTGCGCGAGGCGCATCTCTCGTATGTGTAGGGCACCCATTGCGCCGGACCGAGCCATGTGTCATAGTCGAACTCGTCCTTATCCGGGACGGGTTGGCTTGGCTGGTTCGGAAAGGTCATACTGGCATACGAGCTGACCACTATCGTATGGAGCTTGCCGATTCTTTCATTTAGCGCCAGCTCACAGGCGAAACGGAACTTCTCGTCCGATCTCTGCTGGGCGCCGAACTGGAAGACGACGCCGTAGCGATTGACCGTTTCTCGGACTGCTTTTCCCTCAGTTACGCTCATGGCCAGCGGCTTTTCGTAATACATGTCCTTGCGATTGCGGGCGGCTTCGATGCCTATCAGTGCGTGCCAATGGTCTGGCGTCACAACCGTCACTGCGTCGATATCATCGCGAGCGAGCAATTCGCGATAGTCACGATAGGCCTTGAAACCTTTGCCGCTGTAATACCGCTCGACCCTGTCGACTGCCCTTTGGCGGAACATCGCGCGCAGATCGCACGCGGCGACGGCCTGCACGTCGTCGTATCCGAGGAACGTTCGCAGATGCCCGCCCCCCATGCTGCCAACGCCGATGAATCCCATGGTGATCTTCTCACTCGGCGGCAGCCCTGAGTTTACGCCGAGCACTTCCGAGGGGACTATGTAGGGGAAACCGGCCGCACCTAATGCTACAGCGCCCATGCTCTTTAGAAACTGTCGGCGATTTGTGCTGCTATCTCTCATGAAGTGAAGCTCCAGTAATGGTACAACATGATTATTTCATACATTGCAACTTGCACACAAGCGTTCACTACTGGGCAAAGGCTTCGGCGCTGAGCAGGTGTGTCTTGGACCTGCCGCCTTGCCACAGGTCGTATTGGCGATCGGCATACTTGTCGAAGAACTTATATAGCTTCGAACGCAGTTGCTTCTGAACGTCAGCCTGTTTCGGCTGACCGTACAGATTGAACTTCTCATTGGGATCGTTCTTCAGATCGTACAGCTCATGAGGCCCCTGGCCAAATCGCTCGATGTATTTCCATTCTCCGGTTCGAATAGCCCTTACGTTCTCAAATTCATAGAAGACGATATTGTCCCATTGCAGACTTTTTCCCCTCAAGACGGGCGCATAATTCCGTCCGGGCGATTTTGGGTCACTCGGCATCTCGCCGGTCAGACCCACGTGCGCAAGAACAGTGCCGAGCAAATCGTAATTGCTTACCATAAGATCCGATGTCCGAGCCGGACCGATTGCCCCCGGGTGTCGAAATATCAACGGAATGCGCATCGTGCTGTCAAAGGCATGCAGCGGTCGGGTGTGATCGCCCATACCCCAGAGCCCGTTTTGACCGCCGGCCCAGCCCTGGTCGGCCGTGAAGATCACCAGCGTGTCGGCGTCCAGAGCGTGTTCTTTCAGTGTGTGCATTATCTGCCCTACGCCATCGTCGATGGCACTGAGTTCACAGGCGTACCGCCGTATAGCATCTATGTTGCCGAGAAACTGTTTGTTGTTGTGGAGCCAGGGGTGCGCAGATTCGCGGGGGAAAGATCGTAGGTCATTGTCGCTGTAGTATCGAGTGTGACGATTACGGGGCGGTCTGTTGAGCGATGAGCCGAGGCCGTAAGGGCCATTAAACGACAAGAACAGAAAGAACGGACGGTCCTTGTTTTGCTCGATAAACCGCGCCCCGTGTTCGGTCCAGAGATCAGTCAGGTATTTCGGTTCGGTGCGGACCTTCCCGCCTTCGATGACCTCTGCGTCGTAGAATGTGCTTGTGCCGCCGTGCGGCATAGTAATCCAATAGCTGAATCCTTCCTGCGGACTTAGGTTCTTGCCGAGATGCCATTTGCCGACGAGCCCGCAGGCATAGCCGTTCTGGGAGAGAATCTCGGGCAGAGTCCGGAACTCGGTGATCGTGCTGTATGCCTTGGCTCCCATTTGTGCTTCGTTGCGGGCCAGGTAGCAGTGGACTCCGTGCTGGGAGGGGATCAGACCGGTCAGATACGTGGCGCGCGTCGGAGAGCATACGGCGTTTGAGCTGAACGCCTCGTTGAACCGGATACCCTCGGCTGCAAGGCGGTCTATATGTGGGGTTTTGATGTCTGGATTTC
>LJTR01000284.1 GCA_001303465.1 Phycisphaerae bacterium SG8_4 | reverse complement strand
TCATCAACCGAGACATTGACCAACTCAACAGGCATCCGTCTGTCAAATGCGCTGCCTGGACTCCCTCCAACTCGGGAAAGGCCCGGCAACCTATTCGAACGCTCAGAAGACGATTGGGCCCGCGGACCTCTCGGCTGGACCTTTCCACTCCAGTCGTAAGTTACAGTCTTGTCATAGTCACCAATTCCGCCACCCATCGTGCCGTCACCAGGCGCGCGAACCATCTCGTCTGGTTGGCGGTAGGATTGTTGGATAAGTTCTCGCCAGTTTCTCGGATAGGTAATCTCTTCACCGTGTGGAATTGAAGAGCTATCAGTCTGCGATAGGACCTCGACCGGCCTGTCATCCGCGTTTTTTGCGACCTCCTGCTCCGAGAGGCCGTTCTGGATATTTGATTTGTCCTTAGGTTCTTCAGTCTGGTTTGTCACCACAAGTTCCGGTTCGACCTTTGTGGCTGCATCGTGCGCTTTTGCATCGGCAACCCGCTGATCTTCCACCCGGCGCACAGCCACGTCTTTCAGCGACGAGCAGCCCGCGACGAAATAACCTATCAATACCACTACCGTCAAGCTCAGGACAATTGATGTAATTAGCGCTTTGGTTTTCACTTTTCTTCTCCCTTTTCGAATGTAATCTTCGCTGGTATCTCTTTTCCATCCGCGTCACCTGCAACGGCAAGCTTCAGTTTGTATTGAGGCTCGACGTCACCTTTGATCAGTAAATGTATCGTAACGATTCGCGTGCGCCCCTTGGGCAGGTTCTGCCCCGTGTTGAAAGCGGCGATTATGATTCGGTCCTGCGTCAGTGCGGCCGGGTCGTAGTAAGGCGGTTCGGCGAAGGCCTTGTGTTCGCCTGCTTCGACACCGACGATCTCGATCTGCCCGGCGGTGGCACTAAGCTCGAATTGGTAGGCCGCGAGGCTGCGGTCGCCCGAATCGAGATAGATATGCACCGGGGCAAAACGCACGCGCGGCTGCGGCGAAAGGTCGTCACGCCCGGACTGCTGCGCCACCACGGGCACTATCAGACAGACGCTGGTGAGAATTATTGCAGTAGTCTTTTTCATCAGAGTACTCCCTTGTCCAGACTGACGGCCGCCAAGGCGACCACATCGACATCGCCACGATTGACCAAACCGTCTCCGTTAATGTCCAGATTAGTCCCGGCGTTGCTCGCCAGCTCGATCTGCCGGGCAAGTTTGAAGGCATCGAGAATGTCCACCCGTCCGTTACGGTCAAAGTCAACCGCCCCGACTTTGGCGAGGTCGGCATAATACACGGTCGGCGCTGGCTTGTTCGTAAGATTCAGGCTAAACGCAAGGATGACGACAGCCGCCGCCGCGGCGACTTTCCACAGACTCACCCAGCGGAATCGTCGGCGCCCGCTCTTGGCAAATCCACGGCCAGCAAAATGCGTGCCGGCCCGTTCCAGAATCGCCCGGTCCACCTCGGGCGGCACAGAAAGTTGCGGTTTGAAGAGGGTACTCAAGTCCGCTGAGACCTTCTCAGAAGCTTCCAGGTCCAGGTCCTCGTCGAAATGTTCCCTTCTTTTAGTCATAATTACAGCTCCACCACATTAAGCAGACAAAGGTGCCGAAAGGTTCAGAGTTTTTTAGTTTTTTTCTCCCGAGCCGGCCCGGGCGCTTATTCGAGGAAATAATCCCGCGTCCGGCGGTCGTTGCGCAGTGCTTTTAGGGCGTGGTGTAACCTGGACTTGACGGTGCCCATAGGAATCTTCAGGGCATCGGCGATCTGACGCAGACTCATGTCATCCACGAATCTCATCAGTAGAATTTCACGCTGGTTCTCGGCAAGCGCTGCCAGAACAGCGGCCAACTCCGCCCGCGAGTGTTCAGTTTCCTGCAACGCCGGGGCAACCAGCTCGCTCAATACCTGGTTTTCGGATGCAAACCGGCGATTCTTGCGCCGGATCGTGAAAGAAATATGTTTGACCACCGGATAGAGAAAGGTCGTCATCGCAGCTGTAAGCTCGAAGCCGGGGAACTTGCCGAGCAGGTAGGTAAAAGTCTCCTGGAGGACGTCCAGTGCGTCCTGGCGGTTGCCCGTGAATCGCCAGGCCAAGCGATGGACCCAGTCACGATAGCGATGGTAGAGAATCCCGAATGCTTCGCAGTCGCCCTGGTTTGCCAATTCAATCAGTTCCTGGTCGGAATTCACGAAGAATTACCCCCGGCTAGACTCTGTCTGAAAACCCCCGTCGTCGGAAAGACGGCGAGGCAGGTGATACTGGCTTTATCACTGATTCGGACCGATGCCGCCAGGCAAAAGACAAACCGATCAATGCCGGATCGAGTTTTCATGAAAGAGCCTG
This sequence comes from Phycisphaerae bacterium SG8_4, assembly GCA_001303465.1. Lineage (GTDB taxonomy): Bacteria > Planctomycetota > Phycisphaerae > Sedimentisphaerales > Anaerobacaceae > SG8-4. The sequence continues at coordinate 4,179 of LJTR01000284.1, read as the reverse complement.
AGAAAATACCATACTCGCACGATCGCCTTTGCCTGCAACAACCGCCGCACCTGAGTCTACCCTTTTGGCCCGCCTCTTGACAAGCAGCAATATATTAACACTGGCCAGAATGAGCGGCGATCGGCGGCGTTGTCGTCAAATCATGCGCAGGCGGTTGCATCCTATAATATCACAGACAGGGTGAATATTCACATCCGGCTACAAAGAAAAACACGATTTGGCCCCCGCAAGCCGGCACACAGATTTTCAGCTAAAGTGCGCTGGCAGCGATGCCGACAACAGTTTCAGTAAATTGATTAATATGATTTTTCTCCCCTCCGGAAAACATCGGGTAGCAGACCGCTACGCGATGTTTTCTTTTTTTTAAACGGTTCGCTCCAAATCACACTCCGCGCGTTGCGCAGAGATCGGGGCGCCTCACTTCTTCAAATCCACCAGGCGAATGTCGTCAAAAGCCCAAATGGTCTCGTCGCGAAATCTCCCTGTTACAGCCAATAATCAATAGCCAATAGTTGACAACCAATCGCATCACCACTGCGCCTCAATATACGGCCCTATGGGACCCTCCGGCGTAAGCTTCGGCCGGGATTTGATTATCGCTTCGGCCATCGCAATGTCACTTCGGCGAGTGATCTTGATGTTCGAAGAATCCGCTTCGACAATTGTCACCTTGTGGCCCAGCGCTTCGACCAATTGCGCATCATCGCTGATGCTGCTTTTGTCAAGTTTGTCGAGGTTGTCGTAGGCCTTCCTCAGCAGCTCAGTGGAGAAAATTTGCGGCGTCTGAGCTTCGTAGAGATCGCTCCTGTCGACGGTCTTCGCTATAACATTGTCGTTGACCTGCTTGATCGTAGCCGTTACGGCACAGGCCGGAATCGCCGCGCCGCTTTCGCCCGCAGCGATGATGGTGGCCTCGACTATCTTTTCGGTCACGCAGCACCGGCAGGCATCGTGAACGGCGATCAGGTCAATATCATCCTTGACAAGCTCGAGCCCTCTCTTGACGGTGTCAAAACGCGCCGCGCCGCCCCGGAAGATCTTCACACCAAAGAACTTTAGATTGGGACCCCATTTGACACTCACAAGCTCTTCGTCTTCGGCAGCGATGGCCAGCAGAACCTGCTTGACATCCTTGCGGTTGGAGAAGAGTTCGACACTCCGCAGAAAAACCGCTCTGCCTGCGACGTCGACAAATGCCTTTTTCCTTTTACCGCCGAAGCGGCTGCTCGCCCCGGCGGCACAAATGATTGCTGCAACATTCTTGCCCATTGCAAAAATCCCCGTTGTGTAATCAAGATCGAAGATCAAAAATTAAATGTCAAAATCGTGGAGCCCAGCTTCGACGAAGCTGTCTCAGACAGGATCCCGGCCTGCCGCGATACCTAAATTTCGCACTCTGATTTTAGTATTCTATCCCGGGTCTGGCAGCCTGGCCCGTGTCAAACGGATGCTTGATGCTCTTCATCTCCGTCACCAGGTCCGCCATTTCGATCAGCTCAGACGTCGCACCCCGACCGGTCAGGACAATCTCAACCGAAGGATACCGCCGGTTAATGAGATTCTCAACATCCTTCAGCTTAGCCAGACCCCTTGACAGGCAAAATACGATCTCATCCAGTATCAGCACATCGTAGAGTCTATTCTGCGCCATCTCAGCAATTCTCTCAAGGACCTCGCCGATTGCAGCTCTCATCCTGGCAACCGTATTCTCATCGTCCCAGGAGGTGGCCATGTCCCAGGCGATATCTATCCCTTCGATCCTTATCCCGAGCTCCAGGCCCTGCAGGGCGAGACGCTCGCCCGTCTCCAGGCTCGTCGGCTTGAGAAACTGGTAGATCAGGACCTTGTTGCCCCGGCCGGCCGCACGAAGCGCCAGGCCCAGTGCGGCGGTTGTTTTACCCTTGCCGTCGCCTGTATATATCTGGATGAGTCCCTTTTCCAACATGCCGGCATTATAGAGACCTCCGCCGGCCAGATAAAGTGATATAGCGCTGATGATTGAGAATTCCCGTTCTTGCGCGGGTAAGTGGCTTTAAAATAACAGGTTATGGTTTTGCTCGCGGGAACTTGCTACCGTTAAGGGTATAAATCAGGTTTGTCACACTTGATTTGGACAAGATGAGATGCTAAGATTGCCTTGAAAATCCCGGCACTGAAGATGCCTTTGCCACGTCCTCCTGTCAGTTCCCAGGCGGCTGGACTGGCCCGAAGGACAGAAAGGAGTGTATGTTATGCGTTCAATCTATTGGAGTCTTGTGGCTATATTACTGCTGTCGCTTCCACTCAGTCACGCGAGGGCCCAGCTACGCGCAGGTCAGCAGAAGGATACCGTATCGCAATACGTTGTCGATCTCACCTGGCCCCAAAAACCTGACCGATTCGAATGGGCCCAGATGCCCGGGGTTACTGTAGACGCCCGGGACAACATCTACATCTTCACCCGCAGCAAGCCCGGCGTGCAGATCTACCGGCCAGACGGCAGGTTAGTGGACAGTTGGGACGTAACGGATGTCACTGGCGCACACTACATCAGGATCGGCCCGGAGGGAAACATCTGGGCCGCAAATATCGCCAGTCACGTCGTGTGCAAGTACAGCCCCAAAGGCAAGCTGTTGTTAACGCTTGGCGAGCCGGGCCGCGCCGGTACCGACGAGAGCCATTTCGACAAGCCCACCGACATGGCTGTTCTTCCGAGCGGCGATATCTTCGTCACCGACGGCTATGGCAACAGACGCGTAATGCACTTCGATGCAAAGGGCAAGTGTATTAATCAGTGGGGTCGGGCCGGAACCGGACCGGGCCAGTTCGCTTTGCCGCACTCGATCGTGGCAGATTCGGGCGGACGGCTCTACGTCGCAGACCGAGAAAATGCCCGCATACAAGTTTTCGACCGCAGCGGCAAACTGCTTGCCGTCTGGGCAAATACTGTCACACCGTGGGGTCTCTGGATAACGAAGGAGGACGAGATCTGGGTCTGCGGCTCGTCTGCCTTTAGGGAGGATGGATCGGATCAGTGGATCGTTCTTCCACCCATGGACCAGGTAGCGATGAAGCTCAATCGAGAAGGCCAGGTGCTTTTGCGGGTGCCGCTTCGCAAAACTACCCTCCCACCGGGCGAATCGGGCGAACTCAACTGGGTCCACGGCATCGCCTTCGATTCGCAGGGCAATCTCTACCTCGGGGACATCCAGGGCCAACGAGCGCAGAAATTCTCGCTGAAACCATGATGTTTCATCACTTGGCCTGGAGATCATCGGGATTAGACATAGGCAGAGGGCCCTCCGGCCACCTCCCCGGCCGGCACGGGCCCGGGCGATCCCCTTTTCATCATGCAGATGATGTCCGCCCAAACAAAGCCCCAAATCGAGTCAGCAGACCACATCAAGATAAAGTCAGCTTCATTTCCGACCGATAATCCCGAGACCAAAACGGCGCGGCGCAGGCCGGCGACACATTTTGGACCACAGAATTGCGAATTGTGCAAATTTGCTTGCAATGCCAGCCGGCTTTGTGTAAGCTAACGCGAGATTGTGGCGGCGTAGCTCAGTTGGTTAGAGCATGGGATTCATAAGCCCAGGGTCGTTGGTTCGAATCCAACCGCCGCTATTCGCGGCTTGCAGCTCGCTGCAAACGGCGCAAATACAAAGTACGGAATCCTAAATACGAAACAATACCGAAATTTGAATCTTGGTCATTCGGATCCATTGACGCTGCTCAGGTCCCGACCTGAGCGAAGCCGAACGGGACAAGCTTGTTTAGGATTTCGAATTTATAAGTTCGGGTTTGAATATTTTGCCCCCTTCGTCTAGTGGCCTAGGATATCAGGTTCTCATCCTGGAGACAGGGGTTCGACTCCCCTAGGGGGTACTTCTGAATGCCGCCCTGTAGCACATAGGGCGGCATTTGACGTTAATAACGCTGATTCTTGAGCGTCCCCGCTCTCAATCTGCCGCCGCTTGCCGCCACTTGCGGCGGGGTACTGCGCCGCATTTTGCGCCGCTTTTTCGGCTTCGGCCAGCAGGGATGTCTTGGTTGCTTCCCGCATGTCCGCCTCGGTGACTTGTGCATAGTGCTCCAAAGCGACCGTTGGACTATTCCCTATCCAACTACAAACAGCCTTGACGTTGCCGTTGGTCATCTTGAATAGCTCGATTTCGCGGGTGGCCCTACAATTCTGGA
>LJTR01000283.1 GCA_001303465.1 Phycisphaerae bacterium SG8_4 | reverse complement strand
CGGGTGACCTCTATATGCTGTTTCTGATCGGCGCCGACCGGGACAAGATCGCTGTTGTAGATCAGAATATCAGCCGCCTGCAAAACCGGATACGCGAAAAGACCGTGGTTGGGACTCAGGCCTTGGGCAATCTTGTCTTTATAGCTCGTGCACCGCTGCAGCAGCCCCATCGGAGTTACACAAGAGAGCAGCCATGTAAGCTCTGCGACTTCCGGCGTATCCGACTGGCGCCAGAAGACAGTCTTGCCGGTATCCAGACCCAGGGCGATGTAGTCCATAGCAACGTCAAGGCTGTGGCCGGCAATCTCGTCGGGTGATGGATTACTCGTCAGTGCGTGGTAGTCGGCGATGAAGTAAAAACAATCGTGTTCCGTCTGGAGGTTGAGGTGCTGACGCATGGCACCGTAATAGTTGCCTATGTGAAGCTTGCCGGATGGTTGTATGCCCGAAAGTACCCTCAAATTGGCCTCCTTACACAACTAAAACAGGAAACGCATCAATTGACTGCTAAACGAGCCTACAAAGATAACGCTGGCAATCGTGAATGTCAAGGGTTTAGAATTGAGAACGTGATGATTGGGTTCCAGAATGGGGAGAATGGGCGCACAAGTACACACCTACCGCCACGAAGTCTCGCACCCCCGGGCCTTGACTGATTCTTGTCGCGCCCGGGAAAACAGCGACGCCGTCTCCAGCACGAAGATGTGCTGAGCCACCGCCGCTTACCTGAAAGCAGCTCGGTGACCTACGCTCTACCGAGGGACTTCATATACTTCTTCGATTTGCGAAGTCCCATCCTGGAGGCCTTCTTCTTTACCGCATCCGTGGGCCTTCCGAGCTTTGCGGCTATCTTCGCAGTGGGGTTGTTCGGAAAGAGCTTCTTTAGCGTGCTAAGGTCGCTGTTGGTCCACACACCTTTGGTTAGTTTCTTCCTCTTCTTCGCCATTTCGTGCTCCCCTTTCGCACTAACTGAGAATGGTCTGTCCTACAAACCCTAGTATTCTAATGAGTGACACAGCGTCAATCAAATATTTTTCGCTCCTATAAAGAAAAAAATGACCTTCCTTGAAAAGTGCCGGGCCCGCGAGTGGGGACAACTCAGAGGCCGTCCGTTTCCGGCTGGAGGGGGACACCGTGTCGGCCCCTGCATGGAGTGCCTGTTGGCCGGGGAAAATTTGGGCTCATTTCCCTGGATTAATTGTGTTTGACCTCGACGGGTGCATCTACTAGTATTCTGGTAATTGCAGATACGTCTGGATCGTATCCCGGACGGCAAATAGATTGGACTATTGACCTCTTTTAGGAGAAAGGTAATGCAGTCAGTAAAGATATCGCTTAACGAGAGTGATATTCCCCGACAATGGTACAACCTCGCGGCAGATCTGCCTACGCCCATGCTTCCGCCGCTCGGCCCGGACGGCAACCCGATCGGCCCGGAGATGCTGGCGCCCGTGTTTCCGATGAACCTGATCGAGCAGGAAGTCAGCGCCGAGAGGTGGATAGACATCCCCGATGAAATTCTGAACATTCTGTACCGCTGGCGCCCGGCGCCGCTGCGCAGAGCGGTGTTTCTGGAGAAGTATCTCGACACGCCTGCGCGCATATATTACAAGGACGAGAGCGTCAGCCCGCCCGGCAGTCACAAGCCGAACACCTCCGTGGCCCAGGCCTGGTATAATAAACAGTTCGGCATCAAGAAACTGACCACGGAAACCGGGGCCGGCCAATGGGGCAGCGCCCTTGCGTTTGCCTGCCAGTTGGTTGGGCTCGAATGCAAGGTCTTCATGGTCCGAATCAGTTTTGACCAGAAGCCGTTTAGAAAAATGATGATGGCAACCTGGGGGGCAAACTGCGTAGCCAGTCCGAGCAGCGAAACCAACGCGGGAAGAAAGATACTCGAGGAAATGCCCGATACGCCCGGCAGTCTGGGGATCGCTATCAGCGAAGCTATCGAGCAGGCAGTGACAGACCCGTCCGGCGAGACCCGCTACTCGCTCGGCAGTGTCTTGAATCATGTGCTGATGCACCAGACAATCATTGGCCTTGAAGCGAAGAAGCAACTCGAAATAGCCGGCGAAAAACTGCCGGACATGGTCATTGGTTGCGCAGGAGGCGGCAGCAATTTTGCAGGTGTGTCGTTCCCGTTCGTCGCCGACAAAATCAATGGCGCCGACATCAAGATCATTCCGGTCGAGCCGACGGCTTGTCCAACAATGACGCGGGCACCGTTTGCCTATGACTTCGGTGACACAGCCTGCACGACCCCGCTGCTGGCGATGCACACGCTCGGACACGCCTTCGTGCCGCCTCCGATCCATGCCGGTGGTCTGCGATACCACGGCATGGCGCCTCTGGTCTGCCAGGCAATCGTAGAAGGTCTGCTGGAGCCGCGAGCATACCATCAGTTGCAGTCATATGAAGCGGCAGTGACCTGGGCCAGAACTGAAGGATTCATCCCCGCTCCGGAACCCAGCCAGGCGCTTGCAGCCGTGATCGACGAGGCAAAGAAGGCAAAGGAAGAGGGCAAGGAAAAGGTAATCCTGTTCTGCTACAGCGGACACGGCCTGATGGACCTGATGGGGTACGATGCATATCTTTCGGGCAAGCTCACTGACTACGAACTTCCGCAGGAAGAACTGCAGAAATACACCAAGGACCTCGAGAATCTGCCCAAGGCAGAGGCCAGAAAGAGTGGAAAATGGTAAGATAATCCGTTTTTTGTCTTGACTGTTCAACGTGATTCAAGGCATTCTGTAGGAGTCGTTATCATGAAAGAGGCAGTGTTATTCTAAAGGAGACAGAAATGAAGAAGAGCATTTTGGCAGGCATGGTACTATTGTTTGCAGTTGGAGGGTTGGTCCACGCGCAGGAAGGAGAACTGCACGGAGTGGTCGACTTCACCTACCAGAGCAAGTATCTCTGGCGAGGTATCGATGTTTATGGGGACAAGAGCGCGATGCAGCCGTCCGTTATGCTGGACCTGGGCAGCGGCCTCGGTCTCAGCGCAGAGGGCCACCGGGCGAATTCAAGTGGATTCGAAACCACGGAACGCTGGGACTTCACGCTGTTCTACAAGAACATGATCTGCCCGGAAGAAGATTTCGCTATGCAGTATTTGCTCGGATGGAGGTATTTCTACTTCCCGGATGATCCTCTGGACGGCATCCCCGCGGGTCAGTCAGGTGAAATTGACTTGCAGGAGATCCATGCGGTCGTGTCCATGCCGAAAGTCCTCGGCGTGGAGGGTCTGGTCCCGACCTATGTTCTCGTTAAGTTGTGGCCAGCAGAGAGCGATTCGTTCGTCGGCAGTCAGAATCTCTTTGGTCTCACTCCTGGAACTGCCTCTGGTTTCGCCCACATCTTCATGCTCGATTACGCCGTGCCGATGGAGGGTCTGACACCGGAGACACCGGAGCAGGTTTTGAAACTGCACTCGGAAGTGGTCTTTAACGATGGCGTCGATCCGCGCGGAATAGGTGTGGACCACGACTGGACGAATGCGGTCTTCGGAGTAGCGACAGATTTTGACATGGGCGAGGGCCTCAAGCTTACACCCGGGGTCTACTACCAGGTAACAATGGATTCGAGCATCAACTCCGATCAGGATGAGACCTGGTTCACACTGGGTATGTCGTACAGCTTCTGATATGATCCAGAATTTTCGTGTTTGACCTTATGAGAAGGCTGGTCCAAGAGACCAGCCTTTTCTATTTGCATTCAGGGCAACCTTTCGACCCGGCAACAGGATACCCCGCCGGAACTTCACGGGGAATCTTTCCATTGATTTTCCATGAGAATTGATGTAGATTCTCCGCTAACGTCGCTTGGTCTCGTGTAGACCTGCGGATTGAATGAGGACGGAATTCTTTTGGAGGTACAGATTCAAAATGAAGCCTGAAAAAGACATCAACCGCCGTGAATTACTGGGATCCGCAGCCGCCTCTTCGATCGCATTCGCCGTGGTTCCCAGGCAGGTGCTGGGAGGCCGTGGACGTGTGGCGCCCAGCGATAAAGTGACAGTTGCGAACATCGGATGCGGCACGCAGGGTCTCCGTGAAATGCCCGGGATGCTCACAAACGAGGCTGTACGAGTCGTGGCTGTATGCGATCCGAATAAGTTCACAACTAACTATATAGACTGGTCGTCGAACGGCATCCGAAACGGCATCCGCCAGACATTGGGCGACCGAACCTGGGGCGAAAGCATCGAGGGCATTCCCGGCGGGCGTGATATTGGCCAAGAGTATGTGGAGAAATATTACGCAAAGAATGCGCCATCCGGAACATACAAGGGATGCAATTCTTACGAGGATTTCCGCGATCTGCTCGAAAAGGAAAAGGATCTCGACGCCGTAAAGATCATGACGCCGGACCATCTTCATGCCACCGTGGCGATTGCCGCGATGAAGAAGGGAAAGCACGTGATCACCCACAAGCCGATTGCCAACAGGCTGGCAGAGGGAAGACTGACCATTGAAACAGCCCGCCGCAAGAAGGTCGTAACACATCTTCTGGCCTGGAGCGACAGACCCGACAATGAAGTAACGCTCAAGTGGATCAAGGGCGGCGCGATCGGCAACCTCAAAGAGATACACAACTGGTCGCATAGACCCGTCTGGCCTCAGTGGACATCGAATCCGATTGATACTCCGCCGATACCGAAAGGATTCAACTGGGACCTGTGGCTCGGGTGCGTTCCGGACCGCCCCTATCACCCGAATTACACTCACAACGTCTTCCGCGGTTGGTATGATTTCGGCGGCGGCAGCATTGCCGACATGGGACACTACAGCCTGTTTCCTCTGTTTGTCACCCTCGGCATTGAGACGCCGCCGGTCAGCGCCGAAGCCTGCGGAACGACCACGCGAACCATCGTCGATCAGGTGTGCCGGCCTGTGAATAACAATGTGGCGTTCCCCCATTCGTGCATGATCCGTTTCAAGTTCCCGAAGCAGAAAGTTCTGCCCGCTTTCGATCTCATCTGGTACGACGGCGGCATGAAGCCGTTTCCGCCGGAAGAATTGCAGGCGGAAAACAAATCGCTGGACGGCGAGGGAATGATGTTCGTGGGGGACAAGGGCAAGATCCTGGCCAGCTTCCACGGCAACAACCCACGGTTAATTCCGGAGAAGAAGATGCGGGAGTATGCCGAGAGAGATGAGGCCGGGGGACGGGAGCGAACGAGAAGATCCGATACGTGGGCGGCTTGTATCAGGAACAGAACGGAGTCACCGGGCAGCTTCCTGCGCGCAGACGCCGTCAACGAAACCATTAATCTCGGCGCCGTAGCTCTGAGAGCGGGCAGAAGGGTAGATTACGATACGCGGAGCATGAGAATAACCAACCTTCCCGACGCGAACAAATATCTGACCCGCAAATACAGAGACGGCTGGGAGCTTTGAGGCTGCATTTGATACGTCAACCGTAACTCTCGGCGCTTAATTTGACTCCGCGCCAGGCAAATCTGCCGCTGCCCAGTTGCGGTTGGGAGCGGGTCCGAGCCAGAGTTCCAGCATTCCCCCCTGCGCGAAATCCTTGTGAGAGAACCAGCATCTGTCCAGGGGCTTTCCATTAAGGCTTGCCTTTTGGATATAGCAATTCTCTGCCGAATTGTCGTATGTCCTGATGGTGAACCGGCCGCCGGGATAGTAGGTGCCGTTCAGGGATATCGCGACCTCATCAAACACCGGTGAAGTAATCTCGTAGGTGGGATTATCGGAGGTCGTGCCGCGCAGACTGAACAGTCCGATCGACATCAGAGCGCTGACACCTCCCATTTGCCCCTGGTCCTCGTCATGGCCTCCATATCCGGTGTCCGGAGTGACGCCGCCGTAGGCCTGCTCGTTCACCCGGCGCACCCAGTACTGACTCAACCAGGGCCGGCCGGCATGATTAAAGACGTGCGCATTGGAGCAGCCGGGCTGATTGGCATAGCTGACGTAGCCGCCCCCATAGGCGAAGACAAAGTCGGTCGGTGCGGCCTGCTCAAAAGCATGGTTCAGTTTCGTGCACAGGTTGTTGCCGCCCATTAGCTCGGCAAGCCCCTCGATGTCATGCGAAACCGACCATGTCCCCTGCCATGCATTGGCTTCCACCCACCCCCTGCCGCTGAGAGGGTCGGTGTGCAACCAGGAGCCGTCTTCTTCTTTGGGCAGGAGCAATCCCATGTCCGGATGGTAGAGGTTCTTCCAGCCGGAGGAGCGATCGAGAAAGTACTCGTAGTCCGACGTCTTGCCCAGCTTTCGAGCCATTTGCGCCAGGACCCAGTCCTCGAACGCCCACTGGACGGTCGTACCGGCATTGCCGGGTGAAAAACCTTTGTCGAGGTAGTGGGCATTTACACTCATCATGCCGCCGGGCATGTGATTGCGCCGCATCACATCGTAGGCGTGCTCGGCATCGACCTTCTTGAGCAGATCCTTCACGTACGCGCTGACTATCAGAGAAGTCGATGGACATCCTGTCATGATATATGAATCCCCTCCGGCACAAGGCCCTCGCGGCAGCCGGCCGCCGTTGTCGGCATACTGGACAAGTGATGC
>LJTR01000282.1 GCA_001303465.1 Phycisphaerae bacterium SG8_4 | reverse complement strand
GCCTGTAAGAGCGGCAGTGAAGGAAAGCTCTTTGCCCAACATCATCATCATTTACGCCGACGACCTGGGATATGGAGACTTGTCCTGCTACAACGTCGAATGCGCATACAAAACGCCGCGACTCGACCGGATGGCCGCCGAAGGCATCCGGTTTACAGACGCCCACAGCCCTTCGACCATTTGCTCCCCTTCCCGGTACGGGCTCTTTTCCGGACAGCAGATATACCGCTCCACCGGGGCCGGCGGCGGGGCCTTCGAAGGACCTGGAGGACCGAGCTATCTGAAACCCGGCACACTTACCCTGGGCGACATGCTCAGGGAAAAGGGATACCGCACGGGCGTCTTCGGAAAATGGCATGTGGGTCTGACCTGGCTGGACAAGAACGGCAAAAGACTCGGAGGAGGCTTTAAAAATTCTCTTCTCATTGATTACGAAAAGAGCACTCCCCTCGTCGACGGCCCTAACGCGCGAGGATTCGACGAATCGTTCGTCACACCCAACTGCCCGACGACCGACCCCCTTTACATCTACATCGAAAACGGCATGGTGTCCGTCCCCGCCAGCCAGCGCCATAAGAGATCCAACCTCCCCAATCCAGGCGGCAAGTGGCGATGGGACAATGATGAGGGATGGATGGCGCCGGGATACGAGTTCGTCAAGGCGGACCTTCTCTTTTACGAAAAGACCCGCCGGTTCATAACCGAGCACCGCAAAAACAGCCCCGAGAAACCCTTCTTCGCCGTTCTTTCGACCCAGATCTCCCACGCCCCCGTGCTACCGGCACCGGAATTCAACGGGGCCACAAAGGCAGGTCCCAGGGGCGATTTCGTCTGGGAACTCGACGTCCTGGTGGGCCGGGTTCTCGATCTTGTAGACGAACTCGGGATCGACGAGGAAACGCTCATTCTTTTCAACGCCGACAACGGTGCAGAAACTCTTCACGTCCACTGGATGCGTCAGGACCACAACCACGATCCCTCAGGCAGATGGCGGGGCATGAAGCGGGATGCCTGGGAAGGTGGTCATCGGGTGCCGTTTATCGCGCGCTGGCCGAGTCGGATCCCCAAGGGGCAGGTCTCCCATCAGATGACCAACACCACGGATATCTTCGCCACGCTCGCGTCAGTCGTCGGATACAAGCTTGGCGACGACGTGGCCACGGACAGTTTCGACATGCTTCCGGCCATGCTCGGAATCCAGGAAGGGACAAAGTCGATCCGGCCTCATCTTCTTACCCAGAGCTTCCGCGGAGAGTTTCAGATTCGCCAGGGAAAGTGGAAGTACCTCGATCACCGCGGATCGGGAGGAAACAACTACAACAGGGCCCCACTGAAGCGGTATGCACTTGCCGAGACTGCCCCCCGTGCACCGGGTCAACTGTTCGATTTGGAAAAGGATCCCGCAGAAACCACTAACCTTTATTTTACCGAGCAAGCCAAGCGCCGGGAACTAAAGAAGCTTCTGGAACGGTTGAAATCAAGCGGGCGAAGCGCGCCCCGAAACAGGATTCCCATAGGGATCGAAAACATCCCGAGGATTAAGAAGCAAAGAAAATGAGACTAAGAACGATTTTTCTCATGGCAATTTTTGTGGCGATTTGCAGTAGCGCAACGGCTACCGGGAAACCGCTGAAGGTCTATATCCTAGCCGGGCAGTGAAATATGCAGGAGCACACCAAGGTCGAGACGCTCGACTACATCGACGATGACCTGGCCACCGCGCCTTTGCTCGAGGAAATGCGCGGCTTTGATGGCAAGCCGCGCATCTGCGAGAAGGTGTGGACCTGTAGAGAATTCAATGTATGTTTATATGAGGTATGTCTTGCTACACATCTTAAGGATTCTAGTGATCTACGAGCCTTGCCCGAACTTTAGCGAGCCAACAAGGAGTTCGGAGTATATCGTATTTCAGTCGTTTCAAGGACCGACTGCTAGCCGAGAGCTTCTCGGAGCAGGACTATTCGGCACAAGGTAAGGAGATTCGGATTATCAACAGGGCTATTGTTGATTGTCAAATCATCGGTTATGATAGATTCGTTGGAATTGATCTATTAATTCTCAGAACAGGAACAATTTATCTGTTTTAGGGCAACGTTTAACTGGATTTGCCCGAGGGGAATGTGTAAAGTTCTGATTTTGATCACTACGGAGTCGCGGTGTTCGTTTATGTAGAATCGCGTTTTGCAGCCAAGATTTATTCGACAGGGAGCAATAATGAACAGATTAGGTATCGTTGCTATTATGATGCTGGTTGTGATTCCGGTATTTGCTGGTGTGATTGAGGATAGTGGGATTAAGGGCGGTATTATCGTTCTGGTTGGGTGTAAGGACGACAAGAGCTTGTCCAGTCTCCTAGTGAATGAGAAGTACCTTGTTCATGGACTGGATATTGATGCAAAGAAAATCGCCAATATTCGTGATTCGCTCAGATCAGACCACCTGTACGGCAAGGTGTCGGCTGCCGTGTTTGACGGGAAGAATCTGCCGTATACTGACAATCTGGTGAGTCTACTGGTGATAGAGGACTCACAATTCAAGATACGGGAAAAAGAGATCCTGAGAGTTCTTGTTCCGGGAGGTGTGGCAATAGTTTGCGGAAGGAAAACCACAAAACCAGTGCCTTCCAGCATCGACGAGTGGACGCACTTCCTTCATGGAGCTGATAACAACGCGGTGGTGAAAGATACAGTTGTTGCTGCGCCGAGAACTATCCAGTGGGTGTCAAATCCCAGGTGGGCGAGGAGCCATGAAGAGGCCGCTAGTGTCAGTGCCCTAGTGTCGGCAAATGGCAGGATTTTTGCAATAATGGATGAAGCTCTCAATGTTTCTATTCGATTCATGGCTGATTGGCAACTGGTTGCTCGTGACGCCTTTAATGGTACACTACTCTGGAAGAAGAAGATTCCTATTTGGAGCGATCATCTCCGCCATTTCCGCGCTGGACCAACCCACTTGCCACGCAGGCTGGTGGCTGTAGGAGACAAGGTATATGTGACCCTGGGTCTTGATGGGCCGGTGAGCATTCTTGATGCCGCTACAGGCGATACTCTGAAGGTATTGAAAGGTACTGAGCGTACAGAGGAGATCGTCGTTGATGGGGGTGTAGTATATCTTGCTGTCGGCACTTCAGAAGTTCATCGCCGGGGTGGGGGATTGCATGAACGCAACGAACCTAAGGCTACGGATTTCAGGTATATCACGGCTGTGGATGGTGACAGTGGCAGACATCTCTGGAAAAAAGATTTTACGGGAACTCATTTTCTCCTGCCTATGACTTTGACGGTCAGGAACGGTAGTGTGTTCTACCAGGATATCAATGGTGTGGGTCGGCTTGATGCAAGAACCGGCAAGGAAATCTGGGAAAAGAAGCGGCCTACGGTTGCCAGGCGCATGTCGTTTGCTTCACCTACCGTAGTTGCGACAGACGATGTTCTGCTGGTTGCTGACAGGATTCCCAAGGTTGATTCTCAAAAGCCTCAAGAGATGGCGGCAACCGACAAGATTGAATGGGGTGTTCACGGATGGAACGAAAATGGATTTGCTCGCAGATGTCCTAATATTCTTGTGGCATATTCAGTCAAGGATGGCAAGGTGCTGTGGAGCAAGCCATGCTCTGAGAGCTACAATTCAGCCGTTGATATCTTTGTTTTAGGAGATAAAGTCTACATTGGCACCAGTTGGGACAGGTTCGATTTAAAGACCGGCGAAAGGGAAGAGGATCGTGATGTTAAGATGAGCGGCGGCAAAGTTGGCATGGCTCATCATCGATGCTACAGGAATAAAGCATCTGTTCGTTATGTGTTCACGGGAAGGTCGGGCATTGAAGTGGCTGATATGGAGACAGGCTGGCTGGGTAATAATAGCTGGATTCGGGGAGCATGTCAGTATGGAATAATGCCGGCAAATGGAATGCTCTATGCTCCGCCAGACGCCTGCGGCTGCTTCAACAAAGTAAAAGTGCAGGGCTTTTTTGCCGTTGGTCCAGCCAGAGAGAAGAAAGAGGAGGTTATAAGTGATATTGAACGACTCGAGAAAGGCCCCGCATACGGAAAGATTTCTGATTCACAAGCGGCTGATGATGAGGACTGGCCGATGTACAGGCGTGATGGGAAAAGAAGTGGCGGGGCAAGAACCACTATTTCCGGAACACTGAAGAAATCCTGGTCAAAAAAGCTTACAGGTCGTCTGACCCAGCCGGTGATTGTCGGAGACACGGTTTATATCGTTGAAACAGATTCACATACGATATATGCCTTAAGCGTAACAGATGGCAGAGAAAAATGGAACTACACAGTTGATGGTCGTGTAGACAGCACGCCTACAATCTACAAGGGAATGGTGCTGTTTGGTTCAGCAGATGGCTGTGTCTACAGCCTGCGCGCAAAGGATGGTGTTTTAGTATGGAAGTTCCTGGCTGCACCGGAAATCAGGTTAGTATCCTCTTACGGCCAGTTGGAATCCGTATGGCCGGTTCATGGTTCGGTTCTGATCCAGAACGATACCATTTACACTTCGGCAGGACGAAATACCTACCTGGATGATGGAATCACTTTCTACAAGCTGAATCCTATGACAGGTAATGTATTGAACAAGAATGTACTCTGCAATTTTGATCCAGAGACCGGAGCGCAATTAGGACCGGAAGGCGGATTTGATATGGACGGTGTGAATACAGATATCCTGTCCGGTGACGGCGAAAACGTGTTCATGAAGCAGGAGCGGTTTGATGGTTCTCTGCAGAAGGGCGCTAAAGATGTGCCACATCTGTTTGGCGTACACGGTTTTCTGGGGGAAGAGTGGTACGTTCGCTCATACTGGCTGCTTGGAACGAACGTCAGGGCAGGTTGGGGCGGATGGGCGTCAGGGAATGAGACAACCTTTGGGCGCATAATTACGTTTGATGATGAGAATGCCTATGGTTATGGAAGGGTAAGGATTGCCTCGGCCGCTACCGGTCACAGAGCTGACGATTATCACCTCTATGGAGTAAAAAAAGTCCATATGATTACGGGCTTGCCAAAGGCTAGGAGAAAAAAAGGGCAGAAGGAACCGTCACCCGCTGTGAGGAGACCATTGAAACCTGAGCCGTTCTGGGCTGATGTAAAAAGCCTGATTGTACGAGCCATGGTTTTGACCAGTGACAAGCTTGTCGTCGCCGGACCTCCGGATCTTCGCAAAAAAGAGGTTGGAATTCTTGCCTATTCGAATGAAGAAGAATCCCTGGCATCTTTTAAAGGTGAGAAGGGTGTAATGCTTAGGATAGTAAGTACAGCAGATGGTAGAACTGTATCTGAGAAGAAGCTAGACGCTATGCCTGTTTTTGACGGTATGAGCGCAGCACGTGGTAGAATTTTTGTATCACTGAAGAACGGTGAAGTGCAGTGCTGGGATTAGCCTACGGGAAAACTTTTGATTGATTTGTCAATATTACAATCAATGTCCGTGTATCTTGACCGAAGCATTTAAGTAAGAGACTATACTACAAGACACCCTTCTCCTGAGCCGCAAATTGTTAAAATTCTTAGCTGAAACCATGTCTCCAAAAAGTCACCACAGAGACTGATTTTGCCCGAATCGAGTCCAAAAACATGTCATTTTTTGGCTGAATATTACAATTGTTAAAAAAATATCGGGTCTGTGGAGGATTCAATGGCCTATTACACTTTTCACTTTTTTATTAAACTTGTTGCTTTCTGGCTAGATTAAATTATCCAGTTTGTTTGTATGATGCACATTTGGTATGGTGTCATCACATACTGTTTTACTGGATGTTCTTTGTTTTGTAGCTTTTGACATTTGTTAACGAAGATAGTAGCATACGAAAGTGTCAATGCACACAAGGTTGGCTTAGATAAGTAATAGAACCGGACTGGTGCAGTCCGCCTGCTGAATTGCCCATGTCCGGACCATAGTGGAAAAAGATTGTTTTATTGTGTACTTTTTGCAGGAGCGTGTCATGGATAGTAATTGGCCACTTGAATTTCCTGGAGTGAACTGGCTGGATGAAGCCGAGCGGCGCGCTGTGCTGGATGTTGTGGAAAAGGGCTCATTATTTCGTTACTACGGACCCGATGAGCCGAACCATGTTCAGCAGTTCGAGGCGTATGCCAGGAGCTACTATGGGGTCAAATATGCTCTTGGCGTAAATAGCGGTACGGGGGCGTTATTGACGGCGATGAGCGCTTTGAGCATCGGGCCGGGCTGCGAAGTAATCGTACCGTCGTACATGTGGGTGGCCACAATCAATGCTATTATATGGCATAATGCCATTCCCGTCCTGTGTGAAGTGGACGATAGCTTTACAATGAATCCAGCCGACCTTGAAAAGAAAATTACCCCTCGTACCAGGTTGATAGTACCAGTGCACATGTCAGGCGCACCGAGCGACATGGAGAGAATCATTGAAATAGCCAGTCGTCGCGGCATTGCCGTGCTGGAGGATTGTGCCCAGTCCAACGGCGGTTCATTCAAAGGTCAAAAGCTTGGCACACTTGGAACAATCGGTATTTACAGCTTTCAGATCAACAAAAATGTAACAGCCGGCGAGGGCGGACTCATTGTGACAAACGACGAG
>LJTR01000281.1 GCA_001303465.1 Phycisphaerae bacterium SG8_4 | reverse complement strand
ATCGGGAACACTATACTGTCTTTTAGTCAAAGGTATTCAAAGGCTCATAGGCTTATCCCAAAATCTCAATAGCATACAAGAGTCTTTACTTCAAAGTCTCTTACCGAAGTATTTGCATGCAGCCAAAGCGCTTTTTCTTCCATCTTCATGAAAGACGTACGCCCAGTAAACACCGCAATAGTGGGTGCGGTTTACTCCGCTGATTTCCTCGTGCCCTGCCTGTGCCGCAGGTGCATTCTTGTCAAAAACAGGATGGTGATAGACAAACCGTCCGATCACCTTATCCGCCTCTATTTCCTGGTCGCCGTGCAGTAGTTAAGTTGCAACCATACTTGAAATTTCGCTATCGACAATTGCTATCTTAATTTAAGCAAACCACCTGTCAAAAACCGCTGCAATATAGGTCACTACCGAATTGATTGCTCCGCCCCAGAGTATATCCACGATTGACATACGAAGAGACCATTTGCTCACAAGAGCGTAGTTTGTCATGTCGTAAACACCGTACAAAACGACTCCATATATAAATCCCCAGAATAGCGCAGTAGAGGCCAGATTCTCCTGAGAGACTCTGGGCAGCGCAAAAAGTACTACACCGAGTGGGATAAGAATGTATACAATTACAGCCGCCCAGAACACCGGTGTTAGCGCGCCGTTTGATACACGCGCCAGCACTCCAAGCTCATCTTTATAGAATTTTGACATTACAACTCCAAGCCAGAGAAAGTCGATCGCGAGAAATACCGGCAGGATAGCTCCATAAACCTTAACTGTATGCATTATCGTGTTTCCTTTCTGGGTGGAAGAGGAAAGAAAGGGCTCGTCCGCCTCTTGTAGATTTGAAATTCCGGATCATCTTTGTATTTCTCTTCAAGGAGTGGGATTCCTGAGACCTTTAGAATAAGGTAAGTAATGGTGATCGGCCCCAAGATTGTGGCCCAACCCCCTGGCACAGAGAGAGCAATGAAATATACGCCCCACCAAAGAGCCACCTCCCCGAAGTAGTTGGGATGCCTCGTATATCTCCAGAGTCCCTGCGTCATGATCTTCCCTTTGTTTGTCAGGTTTTTCTTATACTTCATAAGCTGATAATCCCCGATCGTCTCAAAGGCAAAACCGGCAAACCAGATACAGACGCCAAACACATCGAATGCGCTAAATGAATTCTGCGCGGACATAATAACCGCTGTGACAGGAAGGGATACAACAATAATTAATAGTCCCTGCAAGAGAAAGACCTGAAGATATGCACGAATTACCGCATGCTCACCCCACTCTTGCCTCCACTTACTATAGCGGCTATCTTCGCCCTTTCGGCGATTTCTCAAGAAGACGTGGCAGGCAAGGCGCACGCCCCATAGAATCACAAGAAACATAACAAGAATTCCCCGGGGGGTAATGCCTTCAGTGAAGATCATGGCAGATATTGCGGTCACAATGAAACCTGCGCCCCACGCGATATCTGCAACATCATTACGTCTCAGGGCCTGTGCAATACAAAACCACACTGTCATATAGATCATGATGACGATGGTTTCGACTAAGAGCAGGCTTAGCATAACTCTTTATTCTGGTAATCCAAGATCTAATTCGGGCATTTAGGATCAGCGTTGATTAAACCCTAAAACATAAGTTATCAGATTGGGATTCATTTGAATAGACAAATATAGTGAAACGATTCTTAAGGGTAATCTCGCAGATATCTATGGCCACGGAGACTTGCGATCAATCGCAAGGCCCAATCCACAGGCTTCATCTTTAGGGTTTTTGGTGCGTCGGCGTAGCATTGCCGAAAGGCGGCAGGACAATACTCAGAGCTATTCAGCTCTTAGTGGAGATTTGCCATTTCTCCTTAACCTTTCCTTCAGCCTGTAAGTTGTCAATATCCGGCTATTGGTACTCATTGCTGTTCGGAGGACGCTGTTGTTCACATTCAGCCAACAAATAACATCACCTTGAGCCCACGGACGCTTTCTAATAGGAGTTGTCTTTACATATACGATGCCAAAAAAAGGGCTGGCCCCCACAGGAGGTGACCAGCCCGAGCACGTTAGAAAAAACAGAGATTAGCTCTCTTCTTTAGGCAATATCACACTGTCTATCACGTGGATAATACCGTTCCGACAGTATATGTTCTTTGCCTGAATAGCAGCATTGTCCACGCGAATAGACGGGTAGATTGACTGGCCGTTAAGGGTTTTCACCGTATGGACAGCCAGGATATCGTTCGATCTTACCTGCCCTGGAATCACATGATACTTGAGAATGGCTTGCAGTTTTGCTCTGTTCTCCGGTCGCACGAGACTCTCTACCGTACCGGCCGGCAATTTGGCAAAAGCTGCATCTGTCGGGGCAAAAACAGTGAATGGTCCCGTTCCATTCAGGGCTTCTTCCAAACCAGCGGCTTGAATTGCCGTGACCAGTGTCTTGAATTGTCCGGCACTTACGGCGGTCTGCACAATGTTCTTATCCGCAGAAGTAGGGGCCTCGGTGTTCTTGTGCCCCTTGATTGGTTTAGCAGTGCCCGGCAGAATTACACGATCCACGACATGGATCACCCCATTGCTGGCCTTTATGTCGGCCTTGGTCACATTAGCGTTGTTGACCATCAGAGTCAGTTTTACATCGTTTCCATGCAAGGTCTTTGCATTGCTTGATTTGACTAGTTGCCCGGATAGTACCTTTCCCGCCACCACGTGATACTTCAGGATGGCTTGGAGCTTGGCCTTATTCTCGGGTTTGAGAAGTGACTCTACAGTACCGGCAGGCAGTGCAGCAAATGCCTTGTCTGTCGGTGCAAATACTGTAAAGGGGCCGGGCCCCTCGAGAGCCTCCACCAGGTCAGCAGCCTTCAGAGCAGTAATAAGTGTGGAGAACTTACCGGCATGCTGGGCAGTGTGGACAATATCGACCAGCTTCGCTGACTCAGCGCTGTCACACGCCTTCGTCGCTGAGCATCCGCACGAATCGCAAGCTAAGGCAGGTGAGATGGCAAACGCGATTGAAACTATGCTTGCAGTAATAATTAGCTTCTTCATGATTGTCTCCTTCTAACATGATTCTTACAACACATTAAATATTAGTTTTCTTAATTTCCTAACGCAATACGTTTAAGCGTTCTCTATTACTAAGAACTCAATTATCACTTGGTTCATAATTTTTTGACAAAAATCTCCCAAAGAACGACCAAAATGGAGATAGACCTTTGCCGCTATTTGACTATGCGAGTTCGCTTCGGGCCGCAGGACGGTCATTGAAGAAGGATATAGGTATTTGACTTGGAGCCCTTCGTAGATTGACGGGCGCTGCCGAGGGAAATCCCTGACATAAAATTGAGGCCTTAGCCTGATGGCAGAATCAGGTGTGACCCTGATCGACGGCGGCATTTGTCTGTATACCATGTTTTTCGGCTGTTGTTATCGAGTGCGAATTCTTGCTACTGGCAAAGCAACCTTGGGAGAATCATGAAATCCGGAGCAAGAACGCGGATTTGCAGAATCGTCTGGGAAAAAGAAGGCGAGCTGTCATGTGAAGAGGAGAGGCCCTAATGGCAATTCACCCGCTGGTGATTAATTGCCTGATTACAATTGTCACGAAGCTACTGTTGCCCGCCATCCAAATGGTCCATACGTGATGTTCTGCCGATACTGGTACTGCCGCCTCCTTTGAGGCGTCGGAGCAGTCCGGCTTATCATTCATAACCACGGCACAACAGTCTGCATCCTCTGCTTCATGTGTCAAAGCCTCCAGCAAGTCGGTCGTGAAGGTGGCGATTCCACATTGCCTGGGCAGATGATGACCTATCAGTGCGATTCTCTTAGTTGACAGGCGTTTAGGGCTTTTGAATTGAATCACTCCAGAGACACACTCCTTCTTCCAAGAAGAACGTTCACATAATTCTTTATGCTTTCACTTATACCGTTGAAGGGTAGTAAATCCCCGCTAGCAAAACCATGAACTACTATTGTAAAGCCACTTACCCGCGCAAGAACGCGAATGCTCAACCAGGAGCACTATACGGGCAGAGCGACTCGATTCAGTAGCTGTGGCCAAACAGAAGGACCCAGGCACAATACTTCAAGCCTAGTCAAAACAGGCCGGGGCCCTGAACGAGCCCCGGCCACACGCAACAAGTTCACTTTTTTGCCTCAGTAGCTTTCTCAACCTTTTCGCTTGAGTCTTTCTCGACAACATGAGCCTGGCCTGGCTCTTCACGGAACAAGCTTACAGCACGCCCCCAGAAACTTCGGACCTTTCCGGCTTCTTTGCCAAGCAGCGCGCGGTATGTGCCCAGTTGGATTTGCGCCACTCTCAGGTTGTCCTGGGCGGCTTCGTGCTTGCCCTCTTCAACCATGCGCTCGGCCAAACGCAGAGCGTGCTGTACCCTAACGAGGGGATCATCGCTCTTGTTGACAACGAATTCTATTGCCCTTGACTGTGCCAGGGTAAGTTGTGCCAGCGCCTTTTCGGGCTCTTTAAGCAGAGCCGCCGCCCGATTCAGTTTCCGCTCGAGGTAACCGAGATCTGCAAGCACAGATGTTTGGATCACATCTTAACATGACTGGTCATTGTCTGCGATTGACTAAAGTCCCTTGCTCTAAGTCATTGGCAAATCACCTCCTTTCTGTCAACTTGGGCCGAAAATGGTTCCCGCCCTAGACAACAGTCAGGCCAGGGGAAAACGGTACGGTCACCTCTGGGACAGGATGTATGCGTATCCAACGTGACATCGAACGGCCCGCTCTTCCATCAAGCCGCTATCTGCCCAAGCAGGAATTTGTACCTCCGATGGATCGGTCCCATTCGTTTGATTTCATCAAGACATCCCTCCAGGCGACTCAACAGCACGTTCAGAATCAAGAGTGTCTTACTCGGTTTGCTTTTCGAATTGGCCGTTTTCGGTTCATGACTAAGACCGTTGAGTTCGCTCTGAACTACCCTTATACGTTTTGCTGCCAGCTTGGCTCTTGTACCGACAACGGTCAGCCTCAACCCGGAGGGTAGTGATTCTAGGGCGGATAGTCCAGATCCGCCACAGAATCGACAGTGTATCACAGCCAGTCCCATGCATGTCTCACAGAGCATATCGGGCCCTGACCGGCCGCTGCCGTCACACAAATCACATTGCTCGAAACCTTTTTTGCAGACTGGGCAGGGCCATGCGGTCAGGGCCTTTACAACATGCTCTGTGTCTTCTCGGCCAAATGTCTTGAAACACCACGCCAGTAGGTCTCTCGAATCAGCAATGGTATGATTCTGCACGGCTTTCAAGAAATGCCTCGCTATCGCTTCGGCATCTCCGTGGGTGCTGTAGAAATGGATTTGTTCCAGGATCGTCTGTATCTGCTTGGTCAACGGATCTTTGTCTGTCATAGTCGGGCCTCCTTTTGTTTCGACAAAATCTTAATCCAAACTCTATGAGGTTCGATAATGACAATTCTCAGTTGCTCACTTTCTCATTCTCTGTCATACTACTCGCCGATAGAACGAAATTGTTCATTCGTCGACGAAATTTTTTTGCCATTTTTCTTCTTGCGTTTTGGTGCCGATACTCCTCTGTCTTTCGATCTCGGTAACAATCTGGCCACCACGAAACACCGTGACTGTGCCCGTCGATTCGCTGACTGTGACGGCTATACAATCGGCCACGGAAGTAATGCCGGCGGCTGAATGGTGGCGCGCGCCCAGCCCCCGGGGCAATTCAAATTCCTCCTGGCTCGCAGTCTTCAGGTACGTGCCACAGCTTTCTCCGATGCCGTCTCCGCGAATAATAAAGGCACCGTCTATGCTCGAGAACTCCTTTATGGTCTCTGTCAGATCTCGGTCCAGAATGTTGCGACTCTCCATCGGATAGCCTTTGAAAGGATTGATGACCAGCTGCCGGGTCATAGACGATACTCTCTCAGCATCTCCGATCACGAACAACGCCCCCACAGGCTTGCCCTCGCGGCCCTGGAATCCGAGCTGCGTGGCAATGTCAATTGTCTTTTCCACGACTTCTGAGCGGATACCCTCGGGAAGACTCATGTCGCGGGAGGCTGAGAAGATCTCATATTCCCGGCCAACCTGCGTGACGATCAGCGTATCGAGCGTACCCGACGAGGCCAAGCCCGACAAAAAGACCACGGTGTCACCGGCCTTGACAAGGCCCCTGGACAACGCCAGGAAGATCGCAACCTTGACCTGGCCCATACGGGACAAAGGAACATTGGGAACGCGAATGAATTCGGTGCCTCTGTGCCGCTCCTCTTGATCCTCACGCACAGTTCGAGTTACATAATACACCTTTGATGCGAGCCTATCGGGCAAAGGCAGGGCCTTCTCCTGCAGGGCGTCAACATATACGAAAATAGCCGACGCATCAGACAACTCAGCGATACCCACGACGTGCTCGATCATCGCCTGAGTTATGTCCTCCGCCGATGTCGGCTGGTGCGGTTGCCCGTCTCGCTTGGTTGTATCCTTCAGATCCATTTCTTAGCCAGAGCACAATGGTCTTTCCACGTTTTCCCCAGAGTAGTGAAGGCAAACTTTTCGCCAAATGCGCGGCCAACGGCGCATGCTCTCTTTCAGCAAC
>LJTR01000280.1 GCA_001303465.1 Phycisphaerae bacterium SG8_4 | reverse complement strand
ATATAGGTGTCGGCAGGTCGGGGCATGACATGCCCCCGACGGACCGGCCAGCCGTCACGAGTCTGCTTTGGCACCGAACCGAAATAGTGCTGGGCCTCCGGGGCGAGCGGCTCCAAGGTCGGCTTCTCGGCGCGGGGACTGGGCTTGTCACCCCTGCCCCCGGATTCGGCGCATCCGCCGTTATCCTGAAGGAAAAGGATAAGCGTATCGTCGAACATGTCTCTATCCTTCAGGGCCTTAACGATGCGCCCGATACCCTGGTCCATCGAGTCGATCATCGCGGCGTAGACCTCCATACAGGCCGCCTCCCATCTCTTGTCCTCGATGTCGCTCCAGGAGGCGGGGGCCGGTGAAAGTTCCGCGTCCCGCTCGCGGGCGTGCATCGGCCAGTGAGCGGCGGTGTAGGCAACGTACATGAAGAAAGGCTCGCTCCTGTCATGCTCACGGACAAAGCGGGCGGCATTGTCGCTGATAGCGTCGGTATAGTAATACGGTTCGCCAGGTTGATACTCTGGATCCGAGGGCGGAGTGATCATCTTGTTGTCGCGGACCAGGGTCGAGGGGTCCCAGAAGCTGCCAGCGCCGGTGATGGTGCCGTAGTAGCGGTCGAAACCGCGCTGGAGAGGCCAATTGTATTTGTCCTCCGGGCCCTTCGGTTGTGTCTTCTTTGTCACGTGCCACTTACCCGAGGCATACGCCGAATAGCCCGCCGTCTTGAGGACTTCGGCGATGGTGACACAGTTGCGGTTGAGGTCGCCGCGATAGCCATCCTGCCCGCGGTCGGCCATCATGTGTCCGACGCCCGCCTGGTGCGGGTAGAGGCCCGTGAGCAGGCATGCTCGAGTCGGGCAGCATCTCGCGGTGTTGTAGAACTGGGTGAATCGCAGGCCACCGGCCGCCAGGGAGTCGAGTGTTGGGGTGTTGATTTCGCCGCCGTAGCAGCCGATGTCGGAATAACCCATGTCGTCCGACATGATGATAACAATGTTGGGGCGCGGGGCCTCTTTGGAGCCGGAGCGGCGGGCCGCCCATGCAACCACCGGCGAGGCCGTCACAGCGCTGCAGGCGATCGCCTTTAGAAAATCACGTCTCTGCATTTCTCATCTCCGAAATTCAGTGCATTCGGTCTTTGTTTCTCCTTTGCAAGCCAACCATGCAAGCACAGGCGAATGCCATGTGCAGCCACGCTGTAGATAATACCGTTATTGGTGAGGTTTTCCAGCGAAATATGTTCCTGTAAGTTGCGGGCGTCAACGCGTGAGCCTGCGCTCCTGACCGTTGTCAATCCTGAGACCGTGATCCTGCCGGCAGCCTGGAAACCTAAGCACGAAACAGTAGAAGTCTACCGACAGATCCGGTAAGATAGCTTCCTGAAATGTATGACAGTACGGTTTGGCCAATACAGGAGAGCCATCATGATGTCAAATAGGATCATCATCAGATCGATTGTAATTCTCGCCCTGGCTGGCATATCGATTGCCGGCGAGGTTCAAGAATTGTCCCCTCGCGTTTCGCTCTGCCGGGATTCGGTAAATGGCGTCTTCATCGAAAGTCAGGGGCAGGTGCTCGTCGTCTACGGCGACCCTGCAGATAGATTAGAGAAGGCCGAGAAGGTACTGTTCACAGACAGCCGGCGCGACCTCGTCTGGGCTGGGCGCGGTTTGGTGGAAAATGGAGCCGAATCCGTCGTGCCGGCAGAGCAGGTTGACAGATTTGCCAAAGTCGACGATTTCTGGTCGGCTTTTGTCGAGAACAGATATCACGACTACGACCAGCAGACTACTAAGATACTCGCCAAACCACTGAACGTGAGCCGGACGGCGCGCGGAGGAGACGTCATCAAGTGGAAAGATTTGTCGGTGCGGGTGCTGGAGACGCCGGGCTACTCGCGAGGCTCGGTGTCATATTTTGTTGATGTCGATGGAAGAAGATATGGATTTGTCGGCGATCTCATATACGGGGACGGGCATCTCTTCGATCTTTACAGTCTGCAGGATGCCGTCGCCGAAGCCAAGATTGGGGGCTATCACGGATACGCCGGAAGGATCGGTGATCTGATAGGCAGTCTGCGCGAAGTCCTAAAACAAAATCCCGACATTCTGATTCCCGCACGCGGGCCTGTCGTCGAGAGGCCAAGATCTGCCGTGAACCTTTTGATTCAGAGACTACAGGCGGCCTACAGCAACTACTTGTCGATTAACGCGGGGCACTGGTATTTCAAGGGCCGCTATGAAACGCTCGCAAAGAGAGCTTTGGGATCACCGGCCAATGTAGATTGGATGGCCTACTCGACCGTCATCGAGAAGAGCCCTCCCGATTGGATCATCCCAATCCGTAACTCCCGGCTTCTGCTGTCAGAAGATGGGTCGGGCCTGCTGATTGACTGCGGTTCAAACGCAATTATCGCAGAGATCACAAAATTGGTGAAGGCCGAACGTCTATCCGGCCTCGACGGCGTCTACATAACGCACTACCACGACGATCATACGGACAAGGTCGCCGAGCTTGTCCGGCAGTTTGAGTGCCCGGTATACAGCTGCCGGGAATTGGCAGATGTTCTGGAACATCCCGAGGCCTACCGGCTTCCGGCCATGACAGCCAACAGGATTGCCGATGTGACATCCCTAGCCGACGGACAGAAAGAACGCTGGAAGGAATTTGAACTCACGTCCTATTATTTCCCCGGCCAAACCCTGTATCACGGTGCCCTGCTGGTCGAGAATGACAACGGCCAGAAGATATTCTTTATAGGAGACTCTTTTACGCCCTCTGGGATGGATGACTATTGCCTGCTGAACCGCAATTTTCTTCACAGGCCAACGGGTTATTTCTATTGTCTGGATCTTCTGCTGAAAATGCCCCAGGACTATCTGCTCGTCAATCAACATGTTGTCGAGACTTTCCGTTTCAGCAGGCCGCAACTCGAACACATGGCCGAAGTGTTGACAAAACGAACTGCAATCCTGGCCGAGTTGTTTCCATGGGATGAGCCGAATTATGGAATCGACGAACGCTGGGCGAGGATACACCCTTATTCTCAGAAGGTCAGGGCCGGGCAGGAATTCGAAATCACAGTCAAGATTCTCAATCACTCAAGCAGCTCTCATGTATTTACCGTCAAGCCCAATGTCCCGGATGGATTTGACGTCAAACCCCAGGAAGCATCCAGAAGCATAGAACCGCGCAAAGAGGCCGCAGCTCGCTTTACAGTAACCGTGCCGGGAAGCATTTCTGAGAGTCTTTATGTTGTCACTTGCGACATAGGATTTGACAAATGGTATTTGCGTCATTGGTGTGAATCCATGCTGGAGATATCTCCTTGAGAGGGTCGAGAGTTTGCAGAAGATTTCTTTTCACTTTGAAACCGACGCGGTGGTACAATCTACCCTGTGTGGGTAATTCGTACGGATCCTGGAAGGCATGTGGTCCTTTGGCAAGGGCAGGAGACTCGGGCTTATGGAAAGAAATGACGACAGAGCCCAGGGCAATTCTTATGAGCACGGCCGGGCTGAAGAGCAGTTGATCTGCGGCGATGCAGGTGAACAGACGAAGGCCTTTGACAGGCTCAAGATGACTCAGTTTTGCCTGGATCGTGCCGCGGATGCGATATTCTGGATAGAAGCGGATGCGCGATTCATTTATGCAAATGAAACCGCATGCCGCTCGCTGGGATATTCCCGCGAGGAACTCTTGTCCATGACGGTTCACGATATCGATCCGAACTTTCCGAGGGAGGCTTGGGCCGACCATTGGCAGCAGTTACGTCGTAAAGGTTCCTTCACCATCGATTCCGTACACCGTGCCAAAGACGGCAGGACGTTCCCGGTAGAGATTAGTGTCAACTATCTGAATTTTGAAGGAAAGGAATGTAACTGCGCTTTCGCGCGTGACATTGCCGAACGCAAGCGGGCCGAGGAACTGGTGCGTGTGAGCGAACAGAGATACCGCACTCTTGCTCAGAATATCGGACTCGGCATCGCCCATGTGGACATCGACCACAACATCATCATAGTCAATTCCGCAGTCGGCAGAATGCTCAACTGTGACCCTGGCGAATTCGTAGGCAAGAAGTGTTACAACATGTTTGAAAAGGCCAAGGAGACCTGTTCCCATTGTGCGGGTGACGAGGCGATCAGGACCGGCAAACCGGCAGAAAGCGAGGGCGAGGCAGTCCGTGATGACGGAAGTCGTTTTCCCGTTCGGATTCAGGCATTCCCGCTCTTTGGCGAGGATGGAAAGCCGACCGGATTTATCGAGGTGGCAGAGGATATTACCGAGCGCAAGCGCTCAGAGGAGGAGATCGAGAAATTCTTCAATATGGCAGGCTACATGATTTGCATAGCCTCCATCGACGGTTATTTCACGAGGATCAACAAATCTTTCGAGCAAACCCTCGGATTTTCATCGCACGAACTGCTCAGCAGACCCTACCTTGATTTTGTCCACCCTGACGACAGAGCCAAGACCACGGCAGTTGTTCAAGAGAAGTTGGCGAAAGGGGCAAAGGTTGTCGGCTTCGAGAATCGTTACCGATGCAAAGACGGGTCCTACAGATGGCTTTCCTGGGTATCCCACCCCGTGGTTGAAAGGGGCATCACATACGCTATCGCCTACGATATCACCGATCGCAAACTCGCGGAAGAGGCTGCGCGAGAAACGCAGGAGCGCTTCAGCGATTTCTTCAAGAACGCCCCCATAGGTTTCCATATTCTTGGGCCGGATCGAGTCGTTGTCGATATCAACGAGGCAGAGCTGGCTATGATCGGATATGAGAGGGAACAAGTTGTCGGGAAAATGAAGTGGACAGACCTGATTGTGCCGGAGCAAAGGGCTCAGTTCGAAAGGCACTGGCATGATATAACAACCAAGGGCCACGCCAGGAATCTTGAGTACACTCTCATGCACAAAGACGGCTACCGCATCGATGTAATCCTCAATGCCTCTTCCAGATTCGACCACGACGGCACGCTCGTCAATACACGTGGCAGCGTTTTGAACATAACTGCTCGAAAGCATGCCGAGCAGGCTCGCCACAGGCTTCTCAAGGAGCTTGAAGCCAAGCATAAGGAGCTTGAATCGGTTTTGTATGCGGCTTCGCACGACCTGAAATCACCTCTGGTAAACATCCAGGGCTTCGGCCACGAACTGTCCCAAAGCTGTGATTTAATCCGTTCGGCCCTTGCAGATGAAAAAAAGGGCCCGGATTTAGAAAAGGCGGTGGACATTGCCCTTAATAAGGATATACCTGGTGCATTGCATTTCATTTTGACAAGTGCTAGGAAGATGGATTCGCTTCTGTCCGGTCTGCTCGATGTCTGTCGTTTGAACACGGCTGCCGTGAAGATCGAGCCGATAGATATGGATAAAATGATGACGGGCGTCGCTGCAAGCATAGGATACCAGATAGAGAAAGCGGGCGTCAAACTCGATATCGAGCCACTCCCGAACTGTTTGGGCGATGTTTCCCAGATAAACCGCGTATTTACAAATCTCCTGACAAATGCCTTGAAGTTTCTACCCGAGTCCAGGCCGGGCCACATTCGCATACACGGCAGAAACCAGGGCAATCAGAGCATTTACTGCATCCAGGACAATGGAATAGGGATCGCTCCGGAACACCTGGAGAAGATATTCGAGATATTCTATCAGCTCGAACCGGAAAAAAGACCGGGTGAAGGCATAGGCCTGGCTATAGTCAGACGGATAGTTGACCGACATAACGGAAGAGTATGGGCCGAATCGAGACTCGGAGCGGGCAGTGAGTTTTTCATAGCCCTGCCAGGTGCCTGAGTATCGACAGAGAATTTGACAAAAAGGTGAAAATATGAAGAAAGACGGCGTTGTCCTTATTGCCGAGCACAATGAGGAACATTTTGACACTATGAAAGATAACCTGTTGCGGGCAGGCGTAAGAAATCAGATTTTGCGCTTTTCCGACGGTCGCCAGGCACTTGATTGTCTTTTCAAGATAAGTGCGCAGCCGGCAAGCCAGCGGGCAAGTCAGCAGTACGTTCTATTTGTGGATGTCGACCTTCCTGACGTTGGCGGCGTTGAGGTACTGGAGAAGATCAAGGCCGACGACCGGTTGAGCAAAATTCCGGTGATTGTGTTGACCGCCGTGGATGATCCGCATACAATCGACCGCTGCTATGACCTGGGGTGTAGCACGTATATAGTCAAGCCCGCGAAGAAAGAAGATTTTGCGGAGATTATTCAAAATATCGGCTCCTTTTTATCGGTCGTCGAGACAACTTCGATCAAGTAGTTGAGGACTGGGTTCAATGAATGAAGACATGGTGATTCTCATTGCCGAAGATGACGCCGGGCATTTCCAGCTCATAAAGAAGAATCTCTGGTTGGCCTGTGTCAATAATGAGATCCTCCAGTTCAAGGACGGCCAGCAGATCCTTGACTTTTTGTTCCAGGCCGGCAACGGGATGGATCTGGACGAAACCAAGCAATACATTGTGCTTCTCGACGTGCGCATGCCGAAGGTCGACGGTCTGGACGTTCTCAGGAGGATCAAGGGCGATGAAAAGTTGCGACAGATACCGGTAATCATGCTGACCACGACAGGTGAGTCCAGCATGATTGAACAATGTTACGAACTGGGATGCAGTTACTATATGGTCAAGCCGGTGGATTATCACAATTTCATGCAGGCCGTTCAGAATCTCGGAAAGTTCCTTTCTCTTGAAGGCATGAGACTGCCCTCGATTGACCAGAACGGCAACTAGCCCCTCTTGCCGCCGCGGCACGCGGTGGTATAATGAGAGTGTTGGGACTCGAACCCAAGACCTACGGCTTAAAAGGCCGTTGCTCTACCGACTGAGCTACACTCCCGATAATTTCTAAGTTGTGGCAGTATAACAACTTCCCAAATATCATGTCAATTCTTTTTCGGGCTCAAAAGGCATCTGCACCAAATATTTGCACCAAGTTGACATGAGCAGG
>LJTR01000137.1 GCA_001303465.1 Phycisphaerae bacterium SG8_4 | reverse complement strand
TCGCCCCGCCGAGATCACGGCCGACCTGCTCGGCGGCCAGAGCAACATGTCTGTTTTCGGCGCCCGGGTTGAACACCGTCGTCGCGAGAAAACCGGTGGTCCCGAAGCGGGCGCAGGTACTGGAGATCGCACCCAGAGCCTCAACAGTGCCGTCAAGCACATCGGCGCCACCGGCACCCTGGATATGGACGTCGATGAAGCCCGGGGCGATCATTCTGCCCTGGGCGTCAAGCGTGTTCCCGCACGAGCCGGCAGAACCAACCTGGGCAATGACACCATCTTCAATCAGAACACCAGTCCCTGCCTGCTCGGCCGGGGCGTCGAACAATCTGCAATTGGTTATGAGCAATCTTTGAGTCATGTTGATCCTGAGCGGATAAGGATAAGGGACCAGAGGCAGAATTGCAAGACCTTGCTGACGGAACTACGTCATTCGTCGTCACCGGCGAGACAGCCCGTCCTCGGACAAGGAGAATCAGGACGTAAACGAGCAAGTTGGAAACATCTGCACAAAGCGGAATCGTCAGCGTTATGATCTCACTCGGTCGATAATCCCCTTTCGGAAATAGAGGCCCTGATTGACGATGGATTTGCATCGGGCCTCCAGTTGGGCCATGACGACATCGTTGTAGGGCGTGAACTCCGAGGCAGTCTTGACATTTTCCTCTACCTGCTGAACATTGTCGCAACCGGCAATATTCGTGCTGACCGGGACCGAGAAGTTGTAGAAAAGAGATTCCCTCATGGTGATCGCACCCGGCCTTCTCGTCGCCATGCGCTTCGGCTGTTCGCTCAGAGGCGGAGGCGTCCAGGTCGACAGCATTCGCCCGCGTGTCGCAACCTTCATGCCGATGATTCCCATCTTCTTTTCCAACGCCACGGGCAGAAGATGCTCGATGAAGCTGTATTGATGCTTGTCGGCGGCGTTGAACGCCATCAGGAGCGTGTCGAACGGGTAGTTATTGATAGCTTCGACAAGAATGAACGGATCGTAGTGGCCGGTAATGCCCAGAAAGCGTACGATGCCTTCGTCTCGGGCTTTTTCCAGCGCCTTGATCGCCCCGTCTTTGGCGAAGATTCTGTCGGTATGCTCTTTGGTCTGGACGTTGTGGAGCTGCCAGCAATCGAGATGGTCGGTCGCCAATCGCTTGAGACTCGTTTCCAGCAGGCGCATCGAGCCGTCGTAGCTGCGATCATGTGTCTTGGTCGCCAGATACACCTCGCCGCGGCGGTGTTTGATGACGCGGCCTATGTTCTGTTCACTCTTTCCCCCGCCGTAAGACGAAGCCGTGTCAATATAGTTGACGCCGAGATCAATGGCCTTGTTGACAATCGCCTCGGCCACGTCCTGATCACTTGTTTCAACTACGGCCTGTCCACCCAGGCTGAAGATGCCTACACGGTGGCCGGTCTGTCCCAGGTTCCGTGTGGGCATGGCTTCGAAAATCCGTGGATTGTAGGGTAGCGGCCTGCCCTTCGAATCGGTCCCGATAGAGGTTCTCTCGGATTGTGCCGATGCAGTCCTGCCGGCCGTCGCCAGAGCTGCCGCCATGCTCGTACCAATGAATGCTCGACGATTTAGTTGGTTTTGAGAATTTCCCTTTGGTGCCATTATGACCTCCAGTTCCCAAATGTTGAAACATCTATTGGATCAAAATATAAACAACGCAGCTCATTGTGCTGCGTCTGGGACATCCGACCGCAGGACAGTATACCACTGCCGCCTGCAATTTCAAGCATTTGCGGTAGTGTCTCAGCACATCGATGAAAGAATGGCCGGTTATCTCAGTCCAAATCGGCAACTGGGATGCCGACAATAGCGCACCCTGCCGGATCGTCGCCGAAACCGATCCGCAGAGGCCCTACCCGGCAGACGGCGGAATCGCCCGAAAGGACTCCGTCAACCAGCAACACGGGCAAACAAAAACAGGGTGGTCGTCGAATTTGGCGACCGAGGCCTTGGTCTAATGGAGCGATCTGTCAGCAGAGCCTCTGGAATTTTGCTTGATTTTTGGGGCCCGTTTACGCTACAATTTATTAGGCTTTTGCCGAAACGAGCGTACGGTATAGAACGGGCAATTGTCATGACGAGCAGACGAAAACAACTCGAGCAAGAGATAGCCAAAACCGACGATCCCGTAATACGAATGCAACTGCGCGAACTGCTGACCAAAGAAGGACAGCGACAGGAAAATCTGATCAAACGGATTGAAGAAGCCATAGACTCTCTGCTGCGCCAGGCGATCGACCGGCTGCCTGATCAGGCTCCGTTCGTATTGGTAGTCATCGTCATTACAATCATCCTGTTCATCATCTTCATGGCCCTCGAGAGCGTAGCTTGAGAATCTGCTCGGGAATTGGTCGAATTCCAGCAGTGTCTTGCATAGACCACTACTGCGGTGCGAAACTTCATTGTCTAGGGGGGTCTTCTGACCATGGCCGCCATGATCTGCTCATCGGCGGCGTCATGTGGAGCCTGTCGGCGACGGCCGGCTCCGCCGGGGTCGTGACGCGGTTCTTGCCTGATTTCTACTTGGACCGCTCGTCGAAGCCGCCTTGATCAGGGCAGCTTCCAGTTCGGCAAGTTCTGCAGCCTCGTCCTCTTGCCCAGACGGTGCGTTCGAAAAACGGCGCAATGCACCGTAGCCAAGCAGGCCCAAACAGAGCAAGATCAATAGGCCGCGAATCAGGTTCCTTGTCCCTATTGTCATCGTCAAAATCTGCCCTTCTTGC
The DNA here is from genome assembly GCA_001303465.1 of Phycisphaerae bacterium SG8_4. Taxonomy (GTDB): domain Bacteria; phylum Planctomycetota; class Phycisphaerae; order Sedimentisphaerales; family Anaerobacaceae; genus SG8-4. The sequence continues at coordinate 9,513 of LJTR01000137.1, read as the reverse complement.
AGCAGTGCCCGGACATATGAAACATGCAAATCAGAAACATGCAAATCAAAAAAGGGCTGTGGGCAAGAAAATGTCCGCAGCCCTCATCAGACATTCAGATGGCTTGCTTAGAAACAATTCTCAAGCCATAGTTCGGTCAGTGCGGCCAGGTCCTCCACGTCGATCACTCCATCGCCATTAACGTCTTCACACAGCGGGCAATCCGCCCCTGGCACTTTGTCCGGGATGAAATAGTAGTCTTCCGTTTCGCCCACTGCATACTTTGTCGTCGGCCCGGAGCCGCCGTTACCGTTCTGGCCAGGATTGCTGCCGCCCTTCCAAGGCTTCTCGGCGATGGTAATTCTCATCCACACCCCTGCAGGCCCGCTCTTGGGGTGCCACGACAGGAACGCCGGCGTGGTAACTTGACTTAACCCAACCGGAAGGTCGAAAAGATACTGATTCTGCACAGCCCACTCCTGTGCCGGGCCGGCATCACAGGCGATGGTATCGTCCCAGTCACCGTCGCGATTGAAATCAAACCAAACATTCACCCAAAGATCGATCTTGGGATCGGTAACAGTAACCTCGTAGTCGAATGTAGCCCATTCGCAGTGAGGCAGACGTAACGGGACAACGACACCGTCATCGCCCTGGTCGTCATCCGACAAGTCTGCCTGGGGAGTTATGTTATTGGCACCATCTTCGTCCGCGCCGGTATCAGCTTCGCGTTCACCGGTTATCTTCTTGCCGAGGAAGGCTCCCGTCGGAGCGTTCAAATGGGCAGGTCCGTAGGGCCCTCCGGTGCTGCCGTTGAAGACTGTGGGGAAATTCGCCTGGACGGTTACCGGCGCCGAATATGCGGTCATCGTCGTTCCGTAATTGTTGGTGCTGTCCGGAGCGTCGCCAAGGTCGGGTCTCACCGGAGCATCGCACGAAACACTGACACTCAACACCCCCTGACCCGTATCGGAGCCGTAGCCCCCAACCTCTATCAGATACTGGCGGCCAGCAACCACGTCGATTGTAACTTCGGACTGGCGATCACAGGCATCGTCGTTACAGGCAATCATATCGTCCTGGCCCGGGTTGCACTGACATCCATCGTAGACCGCCAGCATCGTGTCGAAGCCGCTGCCGCACAGACTGATAGTGGCCCGTCCCGTGCAGGCAGCAGTGTAGCAGTACCAGATGTTCGGGCTGTACATGCAATGACCCTGGCCGTCAAATTTCGCGTCACTGGTGTCGAAAGGCAAGGCTGTGACCTCGCCGATGGGCCGGGCGTTGTGGCAATCGTCGTTTGACGACACAGGCGCACCGCTGCTGATCGTTATCTTAGCCGGACCGGCTTCTTCATCAATTCGACTGCCAACCTCGATCAGGTACTGGTTGCCGGCGATCGCCTTGAAGGTGATCTGCGAGTCAAAGCTGTCGCCAAAGTCGTCATTGCACTCGATCAGCGCGTCCAACATCGGATAACAGTCGCTACCGTCGTAGACGGCGAGCATCGTATCAACGGAAATAACCGAACGCTCGAGGCTGACGGTGACGTCGCCGCTCACTGCGGCAGTATAGCAATACCAGAGATTTGGGGTGTCAAAACAGTGACCGGGACCGTCGAAAGTCGCGCACGTCGTGTCATACGGCAGGTCTTTCACGTCACCGACGTACCTGGCGTTGCTACAGTCGTCGTTGCTTGGCCAGTCGCTCAGAGCATCACAATTGATACTTATCACACCTTCACCCGTATCGCTGGCACTCTCTCCACCGACCTCGATCAGGTATTGTTTGCCTGCCCGTGCCGGGAAAGTGAGCTTTGATTGCCGACTAAAGAAATCGTCGTTGCTCTTGATCAAGTCTGCCAGGACTGGGTCGCAGACGCACCCGTCGTAAACGGCGACTTCCGTGTCAAAGCTGCTGCCGAGAAGACTGACAGTAACGCAGCCGTTGCAGGTGGCTGTGTAGCAATACCATACATTCGGACTGGTGATAACATGCCGTTTTGACAGTCGTCATTGCCCGGCCCGACAGCCAACGCAGGATGCGCAAAGCCCGCCGCTAAAACGCAAGAAACTAAACAAATTGATTTCCAAAACATGACAATGCTCCTCAAAAAAGTTGAAATTCAGACGACCCATAACTGTTGTAATACAGCCAAATTATAACATTATCGGAACTTTTTTTTCAACCTTAGCATAGCTCTCTCAAAAGAAAACCGTCTCGAAATCAGGGCCAAAACAGACCACTCAACCGACTCAAGACCGTTCTGATGACAAAGTACCCTTCGGAATTTAAGACTATTCAGGCACGTCGGAGGCAACTTTCACCGTGCTATATATGCTTGTCGGAACAAAAGGGCTCGTTCTTTTGTACTTTGCCAGACAAAAGCTCCGCTGGCGCCGGACAGGCCCCAAAAAGGTCTGCTCAACGACGAAATTTTCCGAAACGCCCGTTACACTTCGAATTCGAGGCGGCACTTAACTACAACGCATGATGGTTGCGAACGCCATATGCTACTGGCCGAGCCCCTGCTTGGATTAAATCCTTCAAGCAGGGGTTTTCTTTTGAAGAAAATCGTTGCCTTCGGCCTCCTGCATGCCTTCTTTGGGATAGGAAAGACTTGCCAGCCGGCTGCAAGCCGGATGCTTGCAGCCCCTTGGGGCCCCTGCTGTCTTCACTCCTCCTTCAAGCGTTCAAGCAGGGGTTCCCCTTGTTGGCTTGCCGGCTGGCCGTAACATTTGGCCAGCCGGCCGTGATAACGCTCGAATCACGTTTGTTGCCATGATACCGCGCGTACGTCGGCAATCTTGGATTCGTCCAGCTCGATCCCGAAGCCCGGCCTCTCGGAAAGTTCCAGCATTCCGTTGACGGGCCTCGGCTGGTGTTTCTCGAAGTGATAATAGCTCTCCATCTTTTGAATCAGGTACTCCACGAGCGGACACGTTGACGCCGTGAACCGACGCCAGTGTGCACATCTTGACCAGTTCGCTGATCCCGCCGCACCATTCCGGATCGGCCTGGACGACCATGATTGCGTCGGCCTTGAGGAACTTGTGCACGTCCCATCGGCCGTAGAAATGCTCGCCCGTGGCCACGGGGATTGAAGTTTCGCGACTCAGCTCGATGAAGGCGTCGAGATTCGCCGTCTGGAAGGGCTCTTCTATCCAGCGAGGACGATATTGCTCGGCCCGCCTGGTCCAGGCCAGGGCATACTGAAGGTCCCATTTCCAGAACGCGTCAAACATAAGGTCAACGTCGTCGCCCACGGCCCCGCGGAGCAGCCGCACAACCTCCACATCGGCTTCAACTCCCTCCGGACCATGGCTTGGGCCACGGTCCCGTACAAACCACTTCTGATGCCGATAGCCCTGACTTTTGAGTTGGCGCGCCTTCGCCTGCAAAGCCGACGGCTCCTGCGAGAATCCCAGACAACTGGCGTAGGCCCTCACGTTCTTACGCGAACCTCCGAGAAGCCTATATACGGGCAGGCCGAAGTATCTGCCGCGTAGGTCCCAGAGAGCATTGTCCACTGCACTTAGAGCCATCATGTAATGGCTGCCTCGCGAATGTCTACTCGCCCGGAACATTTGGTCCCAATACGCCTCGCCGGCCAGCGGATCCTGACCGATCAGGCCTCGTTTGAAGAATCGATCTACGAGCATTGCCGCCTCGCTGTCGATCGGGCCGTAGAGACCGACCGCGTCGGCATTGCTGTGGAGCTTAAGATAGAGGACCCGCCTCTTGTTCTTGCCCGTCAACTGTAGGATCTCGGCCTTTGTGATCTTCAGTTCTTCGAGCTTGCCGTTGCCGCCCGAGCCGACCGCTACAGCCTGATCCGAAACACCAAGCTGAGATCCCACACCTGCCGCAGCAAGAGCCCCCAGAAAACTGCGTCGCTTCATATGCTCAGACATCCGCTTCTCCTTTCGCCAAAGATACCCTTCGTTGAAAAACCGCCAAACCGACTCCGATGGTTTGTTGGTGTCTTTCTTTTGGAAATCGAGCTCTCCAAGATTTGACATTATCTGGGATTTACTGCATAGTGCTTCGTATTTTACCCTACCAGCCATTCTCTATCAAAATCTATCATTGTCAAGCACGACGTGGCGCATGCCACATTGCTCGATAAACTCGCCAAGTGCCATCCTTCTGACACCTCAAGATTCTCATCAAACGCTGTGTCTCTCGCGTGATCGATCCGGTTGCGTCCCGAACAGCATACCGGACGACGCCCTGCTCGTAGGCGAAGTCACCGAGTAGCCGCACTTCTTCCCACTCTTGTACCAGTTCAAGGATCTCTGATTGTGACTCGGTACCATTTGATGACTCAAGAGCATGGTCCAAATAAGCCTGACCAACCGAAGGCTCACTATCTGGTGGGAAAAGCATGCATTCTGCATCCATCAGGGACTTTAAGACCTCGAAGTCACCAACCCTCGTTGCAGCTATATCCTGTCGGTGCATGTCCTCAATAGCTTCGAGATCCTTGCGAGTTACATCATCCATAGTTACTTAGTCCCCAATTGCGTTCGTACTATATAACACTCAAGTCACCGTTTCTGAAGACGCGCTCGGCTCGGATTCAGAAGACGGTGCACCTGTTAGTTGTGCGTCCTCTTTCCTCATGAACCCCGGGGCGAGCAACAGCCCACCGACAAACAGAATTGCATCGCCAGCAAACCAGAGTGGGATCTCACACTTTAGTGTCACCCAGTACTGTCCTGCGAAGAGAAGAAAGCCGAGCGACATCAGAATGATGTAGATGGGGAAGATTCGGATGGACAACGCGCGCCGTTTGGACATGGCGTCCACTATGGAACCAAAGACTAGCCCCAAAACAATTCCTGCCATCGTATTCATTATTATGTGCAGGTGCAGGTCGAGCAAACGACGGCGGAAAAGGAAGTCCGGCGAGCCGAACTCGTGCCAAAGGCGTATGCCAATGGCTGACTCCATGAATCCCAGAGAACCACCGATCACGATTCCCCAGAGACCGACCCATTGCTTGTGATTTGCTGCGTTCATCTTCTCATGCACAACAAGTTATTATCTGCTCTTACCGAGAACACCGGATAAGATATTCTCGAAATACACCGTTGACCACAAAAATGTAGCAAAATATGCTACTCCCTATCTCGATCACATCGGAATTGAAAAGAGTGAACTGTGAAGGGCCAACAGTGAAAATCAGGCACTGCCTTATGTCTTGTTGAGGACATCTGTGTAAATCTGCGTGAATCGGTGGCCCCTGCAATTGACTGTTGATTATTGTTCTTTTTTGCGGTGAACAAAGATCCGCGAAAATCCGCGTTAATCCGCGGTTTCAACCTTGCGTGTATTATTGTCGATTCGTGGCTATGGGGCCTGGAAGGGTGGGAATTCGATGGTCCCGATCCGGTCAGCCGGGCGGGATCTTGTGCCGACGAGCAAGAGTCATATAATACCATAGACGTGTACAATGAAGACTGTGAGAATAGCAATGTGTCAGATATTCTCGCTCGACGGCGACCGGCGGGGTAATTTCGTCCGGATTGAAAACGCCATTCGCGAGGCTAAGGATGCCGGAGTCCATATCGCCTCTTTGCCCGAGACCGCCCTGCTCGGATGGGTTAATCCCGACGCCCACGAAAGAGCGTGCTCAATTCCAGGGCCTGATTCGGACAGACTCTGTAAACTGGCCAAAGATTACGATATTCATCTTTGCGTCGGCCTGGCAGAAAAGGACGGCAAACGTCTGTACGATTCAGCCCTGCTGATCGACAACGCCGGAAAGATCCTGCTGAGGCATCGCAAGATCAATCTTCTGGCCGAACTGATGAGTCCGCCATACCGCGCGGGTAAGAGCGTCAATGTCGCACAAACCACGTTCGGCAAGGTCGGCCTGCTGATCTGCGCAGATACACATGAGAGCGAGATTCTCGAGCGAATGGCAGCTCTGAAGCCTAACCTGCTTCTCGTTCCGTACGGGTATGCGGCCACGGAAGACGCCTGGCCCGGGCACGGCAAAGTGCTTGAGAAAGTAATCAAGAACACAGCCCGCAATGTCGGGGCCTTTGTGGTGGGCACCAACCTCGTCGGCGAAATAACGCACGGGCCCTGGAAAGGTCGTATCTTCGGTGGCCACAGCGCTGCCGCCGACAAGACAGGCCGCACGGTCGCGGTAGCCAAAGACCGCGAGCGGGACATAAGTATTGTTGAATGGCGGGCCGCCTCGTAACGATTCGGTGCTAATCTCGGCTCGATCATGCCTCGGGATGGGGATCACCAACCGGCAAAAAAAGATGTCAAAAATATAGATTTTTTTCTGGAATTTAATTGCACTTTAGTGCATATTATGTCATATAGTACCATAACAGTGAGGATGTTGTGCTATGCAGTTGATGTCAATAGAGGATTTGGCGGCCTATTTGGGCGATTCGAAACGCACGATTTACAAGTACATCGCCAGCGGCGATTGCCCGCCGTACATCCGAATTACCGCCAAGAATATCAAGTTTGACCGGGCCGATGTCGACGCCTGGTTGGAATCGAAAAAGGTCCGTCCGGGACCGGGAGGTAAAGAAATGAGCGAAGTCAGTATTGTCGAGAAGGGCAAGGCCGCCCTCAAAAATGCAGTCCGCAAGACTACACTGCCCTGGACACCCCGGGCGTACGCCGTTCTGGAAAAATCCCAGAAGCAGGCTCGTGAAGACGGATGCGACCTAGTGGGAACCGAGCACGTCCTGCTCGGGATCGTGTCGGTCGAAGACTGCCTCGGCGCAACAATCCTCAAGAATCTCGGCGCCGATCCGGCAGAGTGCTCTGAACTCTACGAGAAATCGTGCAGATCAACTGGCGGCAAGAAAACAGGCCGGGCCAGGCTCAGTGAAGATACCGAAAGGGTCATTCAATGCGCTGAGCAGCAAGCCGCCGAGTGGGGCCATGAATACATAGGCGCCGAACACCTGCTCGCCGGCATACTCCTGGCCGGCAAAGGCCTGGGCTTCCAGATTCTCACTGACCTCGGAATCACTCGCGAAGCGATGCGCGAGGAAACGACGAAGTTGATTGTATGTAAAGGCTGAGCCTAGAGGCAAAACCAGAAAGGAGCAGGAACTGATGAAGACCGTATTAGCTCTTTTGGGGCCTATCGGAGCACCTGAAGCACTCATTGTTCTTATCGTTTTCGCCATACCGATCGTCCTGGCCGCAAAGTTCTTCCGATTGATGCTGCGCAATAAGAATGAGAACATACGATTGAGGCTGGAGGTCGGAAAGCTCGCCGATGAGCTCGAGAAGACACGAAAACAAAACGGGACAGAGGGTGACTCATAGACTGCATCATGAGTATATCTTTCTTGCCGTCACGACGCGGTCGTTATCGTGAAGATCTTTTTCGATCTTGATCTCGGCAAAGGCTTCGGTCTCTTCGAGCAGCTCGCGGACCGCGGGCCCCTGAGCGTAGCCGATTTCCATCATTAGCGCAGCGCCAGGCTTCAGGAATTCATCGACTTTGTCGATTAACCTGCGGTAGATATCCAACCCCTCGGTCCCGGCGAACAAAGCCGACTTCGGCTCATAATCTCTAACGTTTTTGGCCAGCGTTTCATACTCGGCACTGCTTACATAAGGAGGATTGCAGGCAATAAGATCGAACGCATCGACGTCCAACTGCCTGACCAGGGGCTCGAACAAGTCACCCTGTAACAGCTCGACCCGGTCGCCCAACTGATGTTTGGCGACATTGCCGGCAGCAACCTCAAGCGCGCCGGCGGAAATGTCGGTCGCGATTACGCGCGCATCGGAGAAATTCTTGGCAATTGCAACGGCGATACAGCCGCTGCCCGTGCACAAATCGCAAACGTACTGCACGCCGTCGCGGGTTCGCAAGAATTCTATGGCCCGCTGGACGAGCAGTTCGGTCTCGGGGCGCGGGATCAGGCAGTCGCTGGTAATATCCAGCTCGATCGAATAGAATTCAGTTCTACCCGTGAGGTAGGCCACAGGTTCATGCATGCCCGCCCGCTTGACCAGATCGTGCAGTTGGTCCAACTGCTGCTGGGGCACAGGCCGATCGAACTGGGTATACAATTCGATGCGCGTCAATCCAACGGCGTGACAGAGCAGAAGTTCGGCGCTGAGGCGCGGAGAGTCAACGCGCTTGTCGGTCAGGTAGTCGGTGACCCAGTTCAACAGTCTTTGAATAGTCCAGCTCGCCATACCGCGATTATATCAGAAATCTGGCACCACGCCAGCATAGAGGCATCACTGGAAACTTGCTCAGCTATCCCATTGGTCAATCATCAATAGTCAATAGTCATTGATCAGATGTAGACCTTGTCCATCATCCGCGGGAAGGGGATACACTGGCGGATGTGTTTTTGGCCTGTGATCCAGGCGACGGTCCTTTCGACACCGAGCCCGAATCCTCCGTGCGGGACCGAGCCGTACTTGCGAAGATCCAGATACCATTTGTAATTCTCGACTTCCAGGTCCTGCTCTTTGATCCGCGAGACAAGCCGGTCGTGATCGTCCTCTCGCATGGAGCCGCCGATGATTTCACCGAAACCAGCGGGGGCGAGCAGATCGAAGTTCAGAACGACTTTAGCATTTTCCCTGTCGGCCTTCATGTAGAACGCCTTGGCCTGCTTTGGATAATGAGTGACAAAGACGGGCTTGTCGTGCATCTGCGAAATGATCGTCTCATCCGAACCGCCCAGGTCTTTACCCCATCGAAACTCGGCGGCCAACTGGGCGTGTTTGGGATTGTTCTCAATTCTCGTATCGACTTCGGCAAGCTCACCGCGCAGCTCGATCAGCTCGGCGGCGTTCTTATCGCGCTTCCACTGTTTTATCTGGCCGGCCTGCTCTTCTTCGACTTCAGCGATCCGGCTCTCAATCTGCTGCTTTCGACTCTTGAGTTCCTCCAACTGACCGGCGAGAAAACCCCTCGCCTTCTCACTTGTCAATATCTCGACGGCATCTGTGTACGTCAATCTGTAGAATGGCGGCTTGATCTTCTCCAGCGCGGCGATATCGGCGCCCAAGGTCCCGAGCTGGCTCCTGTTGTCTTCGAGGACCCTGGCGACGACGAAGGAGACGAAATTCTCCGCAAGTTCGAGCAGCCCATCGAGATCGATATATGCCACCTCCGGTTCGACCATCCAGAACTCGGTCAGGTGCCGACGCGTCTTGCTCTTTTCCGCCCTAAACGTTGGCCCGAAACAATATACCTTGCCGTAACTCATCGCGGCCGCTTCCAGATGCAACTGGCCCGTCTGACTCAAATGCAGCGGGTCGCCGAAATAGTCGACTTCGAAGAGCGATTGCTTCTCCTCGCCCGCCACCGCCGTCAGCACTGGTGTATCGATCAGTGTGTAGCCGTTGTCGTTGTAGAATCTGCGGATAGCGTCGATAACGGTGTGCCTGACCTTGCCGATGCACCATTGGCCCTGCGAGCGGAGGTGAAGGTGACGATGCTTGAGCAGAAAATCGATACCGTGCGTCTTCGGCGTGATAGGATATCCATCGGCAGGCGCGACTACTTTCGCATCC
>LJTR01000279.1 GCA_001303465.1 Phycisphaerae bacterium SG8_4 | reverse complement strand
CATTATAAAGGTGCGGCCAGGCGGGACGGTTCACCCGTTCGTTGAACAATACCATTGCTTCTGTTTAGGAGCTGCTATTCGGCAAACAGAATGGTATTTATCTAGCAATCCTTTGCCAAAGCAAAGCCGCGATGAACACATTTCCATTCATTGCCCTCAGGCACATCCGCCATGCGAACATAACTGTAGGCAAACTCCACAGAATCGTGGCGAGGCCAATTTGTTCCTCGGCCGATCTGAAAAGCACTGAATTTCTACGAGGTCTGGCGTCCCTTGGAGCAATACGCAGGCTAAGTCTATCCTTACCCGCAAGAAGTAAGAAGCGGAAGGAGGAAAGTTGCTGGGCCCAGCCACTTCTCAGATGGTTCTGGCGTGCTAAAACTCAAGAAGATGGTGCCGCCAGAGCCACCAAGGTAGCCCGCCATTCACAAAGCATCAGCCAGCTCAGATTGGGCTGTGCCGACTCGAAGGATACCGGGCTTTTCATAGAGGCCTGATGGATGATATACGACTCTACCACTATGCCTTGACGCAAGAGCAGGTCGAAAACCTCTGTAGGGCCAAAGGAAAACGGACACAATAACCCTGACAAATTGAAGGACAAGCGACATTGAGTGATTTGTTGCCAAAGAGATATCGTGGTCCAAGTGCATTAGAGCTCTCACTTATCGTGCGGTTTACATCAAGAAAAGCAAGCTCATTAGCGCTCCTTGGAAAATAAACTCTATCATGTTAAACTAATATCACCTCTTCATCTGTTTCTAAGGTGAAACTCTCGTTAGTAAGATCTTACTGGAATGCTGGGCGAGCCCGTTTGTGAATGTGGGCGAGCCCGTTTGTGAATGAAGAAAAAGAGCTAATCCGGAGGTTTAATGCAGGCCAATCCCAGGCGCTGCACTGCATCTATGAGCGGCATAAGGTCGCTCTGAGCAGGGTGGCCCGGGCACTGCTAAATGACCCGGCCGGGAGTGAGGACGTACTTCATGATGTGTTTGTCCAGTTTGCAGCTCAGTCAGGACGATTCCATCTTAAAGGATCGCTTAAAGGCTATCTGGCGATATGTGTGGCCAATCGGGCACGCAATGTCAACCAGCAGGCCCGACCCGTGGATCCCGCAAGATTGCGAGATGCCCGGATCTCACATCAGGAAGGAAATCACCCCGTTCAGGTGGCCCAGCGCAGCGAACTACTTGAGACGCTGCTCTCGGCCCTGCAGCAACTGCCCGCAGAGCAACGGCAAGTGATTGCCTTGCACGTTCTAGGTGACCTGCGCTTTCGTGAGATCGCTAAAATGTCCAACGTTTCTATTCATACCATCCAAAGTCGCTACCGTTACGGGCTGCGGAAGTTACAGGCCTGGCTAAATGGAGAATTAGAACGATGAACCGGTCGGACCAGATAGAGCAACTAATACAAGAGGCCTTTCCCGAGAAAGGGCCTGGGACCGGCGCAGATGAGCGTATCTTTCACGATGCCTCCACTGTAATGAGACAGACTCAGACTGCCGCCAGGCAGACAGACTCTGTCTCGAAATGGAGACGCATTATGAGAAGTCCTGTTACACGTGCAGCAGCCATGATTGCCATTATTGTCGGTGCAATCTGGGCGCATAATCATGGCGTGGAACATTCAGGCCAAACGCCCACGGTCTTGTCCCTGCTTAATGCAGCAACTGCCGCAGAGAATGCCTGGTTCACCGGCGATCAAACCGTACACATTGTCAACAAAATCGTGATTTTCCCCCAACATGATACCAATGACCTGCCAATTTTGATGGAGAATTTGGAATCTAACTTTGACCAGGCAAGATTCGATGCTTTCACTCGACGGTTATTTACACCACGCGGGATGGAGTTCTTTTCTTTAGATCCGAATGGGTATCGTCATAACCACCACCTGGATTTAGTCGATCCACAGGCTGGGGAGGCTACGATTGAGGATCATATTTGGTGCGATCCTAGCACAGGAAGGTATGCCCGATTGTTAACTCGAACCGATCGCGTGCTCTTCGCCCATTCTTTTGATGGACGCCGTGTTTATCTGGCCCGGCGTGATGATAAGGGAAAACTGATTATCCAGAGCGATCCGGTCACTGCATCTTTCTCCGCGCCGAAGAATCTTGCTGGTTTTCTCGGATCAACAAGCGCCGAGGTTCGAAAACTGTTAGAGGTAAAGGACATACTCATTCGGACCGAACCGACCGAATCCACCATTCGAGGCAAAGCCGTGCGCGTATACAAACTCAGCTATGCCTTCTTTCCGGATAAGGATATTCCCTATGTCCAAATATCCGTGGATAAGAACGATCAGTCTATTGTCAAAATCGAATTTGTCACTAACCAGAAGACTGCCCTGAGCATCGATCATCTGTCGAGGACTCAGGGTGTGCTTCCGACGGTAGGCTGGGATTTGTCTGCTTTGCCAGGTCCACACGAGATGCCGGCTGGAGACGTGACGGTTCGCCATGAAACAGGTCGCGCAGGTTTGACCGTTCAAGAAATGGCTCAACGGGCTACTTTCCCTGTGTTTATATTTGGAAAAGACCCCTGTGGTACACTGCGTCGAACCATTTATGAGGGTATTGACCCGGTCTCTTCAGCAGACCGGCTCTTTGCCATTGTATATGAGACTCAACATGAAGTCGCTGTGGGGCTTGTACTTTGCCGGACGATAGACCGCTTTGTCAAGGCACAAACGAAAAATGTAGATCTTCAGGCAGTCCAAGCGGTAATTACCACATCGAACGGCTTCAAAGTCCATGATTTGGATGCAAATGGCAACGCATTCATACTCAATCTCCTCTTTGCTCGTCTGAATAAGAAAGCAGCAGAGAATCGCAATTGTTATCTGTTGGAATCGCCCGAGGGACAGTTCATGTTCTTGGGCGTAGATGGGTGGTTACCGAGTAACGAATTGGAACAACTGACAGACTCCCTGGTATTGGCTCAAGACTACGTACCCAATAACCAAAGTATTCCCAAGACCGTTGTGGATCTGAGCTTGGCGACTCAATCTAATTTAGAGCACCCTGTCATTCCTTGGCTTCTATTAGGGCGTTTCGATCTAAATGGCTATACCTCTGATCCCACTACCGAGGAGACAAGAAAGCTGGCCTTTGCCGAGGAAACACTGGACCTCAATACCTTTACGCCTGAGGTCCGTGTACAGGACAAGGAGTATGCCTGGACTAGTTGTTACGGTCAAACACTTAACTACCACAATTACGGTCAATCCATTAATCTTGGGGCTGTGTATGGAACTGCAAGGCCAGGGGTCTGTTACGGTCTTACGCGGATCATCGTGTCCGAACAAACCGAGGCAATACTCGGCATTGGCTCACCCGACGCCGTGAAAGTTTGGCTAAACGGCCGACTCATCTATGAGGTCTGGGGCCAACGAGGCGCTTGGCCTGATACGGACCTGATCCCCGTAACCTTGCGTGCCGGCGAAAATCGCCTGGTGTTTAAAAGCCTGCATAGTCACGGTGGCGAGTGGCTTTTCTTTTGCCACTTCAAAGAGGGGAACCAGGCGCTTTATGCCCCCACGGTAGAAGAACAAACCAGAGGATTTATAGCCGTGCAAGGCAATAGTAGGCCTGAACCACGCCCGAGATTGAAAAAACTGGCGGTGGACCTCGGGCGCAATGAACGCGATCTGGTGCCGGTTGAGCTCGTTCGCCTGACAGAGTTGGACGTCGTGTCTATCAGCGTATCAGGACCCGGGGCAGCCTTGTGCACATCTTGGATCGAAAAGGAGCATCAACTCCACGCAGGCGATCGAGCGCCGCTGCGCTTGCCCAATCCAGCGCGCATCTGGCTGGAGGTGGATTCCCATCAACACGATCCCGGTATTTATGAACTGACAGTCAGTCTGTCGTCCGGTCAAGGCACCGAATTGCGCATCGGCGGTACTGTGACTGTCCATGATGTGGCTTTGCCCGAACAGCGAACCGTGAGAATAAATCCCCTTACATGCGTAGTCAACCTCTCCGGAGGGGCCAACGACCAGCCAGAGACACGCAGGCGTTTGGAGGCTTTTCTCGACGACCTGGCAATGTTGCGCAATACGGTTTGTGGCTTGTTCTACACGTATAATCCTGCCAATGTCTTACACCAAGTAAAGATAGCAGGAACCGAGCAAACGCTGCAGGCGGCAGGCCAGGCCGGTATCATAGACATCAACAACCTGCCGGAGCTCGACTTTTCATTCTTCGATCCATGGATTGCAGGCGCTGCAAAGCGCGGCATGACCCATTTGGAAATAAACGGACGTCTGCACCTCTCCGAACATGAACGTGTGTTTGCCAATGCTGTTCTGGGAAAGGATAGTGTTGGTTCTGATGAGATAACTTGGAAGACGCTCATGTGGCTGCACAGCCAGTTCAGAGACTATGCAGTCAGTCGCGGCATGACCGAAACCTGGGCCAAAATCGATACGCAATTAACTCCTGAAACGATCCCGGATTACGTGCAGACTGCACGCCGTTATCAGACGATTGGGTATCGCACCTATACAGGCACCACCGGCACTTTTACAAGAGAAGCAGCGTGGTTAAACCAGTTGAATGCTCAAAATGATTCCTGGCACATGGGTTATGGTCACGCGCCAAGTTTCTTTGCGCTCACGCGACCGACACAGGGCCAAGCGGCGGTACCGTTGGATGAGGGGGATCAGGTCTGGTACCAAGATGGTGGAAATTACAACGCACCCTATGAAGAGGGGCGAAGAAAGGCCTGGCGTGCCTGCGCCATCGGCGTCCACGGCTACACCTGGTGGACTTATTGGTGGGGCAATTCCACAGACCAGATCGTGTGGTATGACCAAGAGACCGAACGCATCATTCACTCCCCCGTCTGGCATGGTTTGCGGGACGGCAATGAAGATGCCGCCTACTACCATATGCTGCAGCAGCGTCTGCAGGCCCAAGGGGACCAAGCAGGACTGGCCCGCCTGGCCGCGTTGACCGGCAAAACGGCGGACGCGCCTTTGCGCATGATCACGGTCAGTTATCACGGCCTCGTTTGTGATGATATTGCCGGGCCAATCGGATTTCACCAATTCAATCAAGCCAAACGCGAAGTGCTCAGGATGCTGTGCACAGATAAATGAGCCCAAGAAGAAAAGCCCAGAGCCAGAGGAGAACATAGAGACACTAGGGACACAGCCGTCCATTTTTGTGATAACAGAAATGGGTGGCTGCCCCTAGAACTTCCGTCCCTGGAACTTCCCTATAACTTCAGATTTATAGCTACAGCAAGGCGGGCAGTGCGGTCGCGACCGGCGCAGGTGTGAACATCGGCATTGGCAACCAGTCTGTCAGCGCCGGCCTGACGCCGGGCGATATGACCCGACCATTCGATGGTCTGATGGATGAGGTCCGGGTATACGACCGTGGCTTGCCGGTTGAGCAGCTTCGCTGCCTGGCCGCGAGGACCCAACCGTATGACGAGTCGTTTTGACAAACATGAGGACAGCGAGCATTATGGCGAATTAGTGTATTCGTAGTTGGGTGAGCAGCTATCTCGGCAGTGATGGAGCCTTGATGCTGAGCTGCGTGGCCGGACGAGGATACTGTACTGTTTAGGGGCCTGTACTGATCAAATCGGTATGGGCCCTGCTTGCTTCGAGATTGGAACTGCGCCCAAGAGCATTGCACAGACAGGCAGACACCTGGTGAGTCTATTGTGCGGCCGGTAGTGACCATTTTTTGCCGGTGGGCGCCGTTTAGCTGCCAAAATTTCCGATCGCGATCGCCCAGTCGGAGGTGTAGCCGAAATCAATCTTCCGCCACCCCGCGGAAATACTGCCCTTATTGACTTCGCGGTATTCGTTCTTGGCATCAACCACAATTATCCTCTGTGAGCCGGGCATGCCGCTCAGATCAATATCGGCCCTGCTGCTATTCTCCACAAAGAATACGAAGTTCCTGAGATCGTGCGTGCGCAGGCAGTACCCGGTGCTGTTACGGACGCGATTTGTATCTACCGCCATGTCGAACTTGAAGCGGTCTTTCGCCCAGAAATCCCTGAAGCAGCGCAACGCGCGTTTCAGGCTGTCCGGATGATAGCCGCAGCCGCATTTCTGGCTGAAAGGACCGAAGCTGTTAAATCTAACCGAAAAGTGCCCGAAGAAACCACCCATTCCCCCGGCCATCTGCTCCCGCCAGATCAGTCTTCTGCTGCCATCTTCATTCAGCCGCGCCTGCTCGGCGCTGCTTAGTTTTACGGGCCAGCAGGCGTAACCATCTCCCATGCCGTACTGGTCCGGACCGTCCCCCGGCTCCTGGCCCGAATCCGGATCAACATATTTGAACCTGTTGTATGTGTGTCGCTCTTCGTAAAGGTGAGGCCTGGAACTGTCGCTTTCGATGTCATCTCTTATTTCCTCGTATCCGGACGGACCATTGCGGGTGGTTGTCAATTCATAGCTGCCGCTGAATCCGGCATAGGAGTTGATGGCAAAGGCGCTGTTGTTCCAGCCCCGGGCGCAGAGCATATGATTCCAGCCCATGCGGTCGTTCAGGTAATTCGCCCACTTACTTGTAATCGATTCGGGATTCGGAAGTTCCAGGGTGTCAAAGCCAAAATTCATGCACCAGCCGGGCAGCGGTCCCAGCCTGGCCGCTGTATAGCGCATCAAGCGCTTATGGTCATCTCCGAGCACGCCACCGGGCAGGAGATTCGGCGTCTGCTTGCGGTCTTGATCGCCCCAGGCCCAGATGTGCGTGCGTCCGCCCCGCTGGTGCGCGTATTTGATGGTATATTCGAGGGCGTCGAACACGTCCGCATCGGGCGCGGCAAGATCAACCGCCCTTACCATATTCCTGTCCAAAGCGCCCTTCCTGAACCAGGAATAGAAGATGGCGACGAAGTATATTCTAAAGCCGTTATCAACGGTGTTGTCCCAGTAGTCGGCGATCAGATGCCTTCTGTTGGCCGGATCATCCCAAATGCGAGTCGAATGGTTGTACTGTTGTTCGTAGCCCTGCTGGTTCATGTAGACATGGTACACATATGGCTTTAAGTCCGTTTCACCGCGGTCCATGATCGCAAACTTATTTGCCTTGTGGGACAGAAAGCCCTTTATATCCGGGTCGGTATTCGCGTTGACCGTGATCCGGCCGATGTGGCCGTCCAGGCTGTCATCGCTGTGCGTTCCATCCGAGCCATCGCATACGGTGCGAAATGACCATTTGCCCATTCGCGAACCGCAGAAGCGAAATCTCCACTTGTCGTTTTCGACGTGGAACATTTCTATCTTACGTTGCTTGCCACTTTCATGGGTAAAGACCACCTTGGCCACGAGATCATACGGATTCGACGCCGGGCAGGATGAGTTGACTACTTGCCACTCGAGCACTTCCCACATCTTGCAGGTCTTGCTGCCGAGATCGACTGCGAAGACACTCCCTTGTACTAAGAACACGAGAATGAGCATTGCA
>LJTR01000278.1 GCA_001303465.1 Phycisphaerae bacterium SG8_4 | reverse complement strand
CCTCGGGCAGGAAGCCCAGGTCGCGAATATCGCGGCACCAGCGCTGCAACGCCGTGCGAAGCTCGATCAACTTCGCCCGATGCTCACGCGAGCGAGCCAGGTTGTTGACTTCATCGGGATCGGCCTTCAAATCGTAAAGCTCCTCGGACGGCTTTAAGTTCCAGTAGCGTGATTGAGCTTCGTTGAGTTTGCCGGCGTCGTAATCGCGCTTCCACGCGGCTGTTGACGGGGTGACGAAGTTGTACGCGACGTATTGGCCGTAGATGAAATGCGGGTTGTAGTTTCGGATGTAGTGATACGTGCCGTCGGTCACCGTTCTAATAAAGTCGTAGCGAGCGTCCATACGACCGCGGAAGCCGAACATGTACTTGGGCTTGGGCTGCTGGAACTTGCCGGCGAAGGCATGACCCTGCATCCATTCGGGGGGCTTGACTGAGGCCAGGCTCAACAGAGTCGGCGCCAGGTCGACGAAATTCACCATTCGGTCGCTCTTGCCTCCCGGCTTGTATTCGGCCGGGGCCAGATGACGCCATTTCGGCGGAAAGTACACAACCATCGGCACCGAGAGCCCTGAGTTGTAAGTCCAGCGTTTGCTGCGTGACATTCCCGAGCCGTGGTCGCCGTAATAAAAGACAATGGTCTCATCGGCCAGGCCCGCCTGGTCCAGAGAGGCCAGATGCTCGCCGGCGATTTCGTCGGCGGCGGTGACAATGTCGTAGTAGCGCGCCCAGTCCCGCCGCGATTCGGCGTTGTCCGGATGATAGGCCGGGATGCGCACCTTCGCCGGGTCGTGAGCGGTTGAGTCAAATTTCGAGCGAAGCCTGCTTTCGTGGCTTACGGTCGCGTTGAAAATAGCGAAGAAGGGCTGGCCTGGCGTGCGGTTTTGATAGTTGGCCTTGTTGGAAGATACGTTCCAGCCGTTGTCATCGGTGCGCACGTTATAGTCCTGCTTGGAGTTGTTCGTGCAGTAGTAGCCCTGCCGGCGAAGGAACGTGGGATAGAACTTCACGTAATCGGGCATATCCACCATGCTCCGCATGTGCTGGGCGCCGATCGAGGGAGGATACATTCCGGTGATGATCGTCGTCCTTGCCGGTGCGCAGACGGGGGCGCAAGACCAGGCAAGCTCGAAAATCATCCCCTTGGCCGCCAAGGCGTCAACATTGGGCGTGGTGGCAAACTCGTCGCCGTAGCAGCCCATCTCCGGGCCGTGGTCCTCGCTGGTGATCCACAGAATATTTGGACGTTCGTCTCCGGCCGCCGCCCGGGCGCTGCCGCCGAACCATACCGCTGAGGCGGCTAAGGCGCTCTTCTTGAGTAGCTCTCTTCGATTCATGGATACCCCTTCTTTTCAAGATCAAAAATCAAAGATCAAAAATCAAAATTGCGGTCCTATGGACTCCTTACGGAGAATCCGCCTCCGGCGGATGACTTTTTCTATTCTGCACTTTGAATTTCTCTCCGCGGGTCCTGCAGGCGCTCCTTGATATAAGCGAGAAATCGGGCCGCGTAGATCTCGTCTACTACTCTGCGGTCAGCCGCAACAGTCACACTGACTATCTTTCGTTCCGTTACTTCGCCGCGCCAAGGAACAATTGTGTGTATAACATTGCCCACGGAGATAATGGTGCTGGTCGGCGGTGGGACAATTCCTATGAACGAATCCGTGCCGTAAGCCCCGAGATTGCTCAGTGCGATGGTCTCACCCTCGATCTCTTGTAGCGTCAGCTTGTTATCGCGGGCCTTATCGGTCAGTAGCGATTCCTCGCTCGCGATCTCAGGCAGTGACTTTTTGTCTGCGTCCTTGACCACCGGCACGACCAGACCCTGCGGGGCATTAACCGCAAAGCCGACGTTCAGACGTTCGGCGATTCTCACCCAGTCGCCGTCAAGGCTGCCGACCGTGAGAGGATACTGCCGCGCCGCCAGAGCCAAAGCGTGAATATAGAAGGCGTTGGTCGTGATTCTTGCGCCGAATGCCTTTCTCAGTTTCGGCCGCATCGCCATCAGTTCGGTAATGTCGGCCTTCGCTTCAAGGTAGAAACATGGCTTGGTCAGCTTGGATTCGAGCATCCTCTTACAGATGAGCTTCTGAATCCTCGTCAGGGCGATATGATGCTTCTTGGATATCACATCAGGCTCGGCCGGATCCAGGTGATCTTCGTCTGTTAGCAAAGTTCCGTGCGTCAATTGCGACATAGGCCTTTCCAAAACCTTGTACTGGATTCGGAGCATAACAGGAATCCTCCGAGACGTCCAAGGGCATTATAACCGGATTCACGTCGCTTTCAAGTACGAAGTGTTCACCAATATTGAGCACCGTGAGAGGTTGCATTGGCAAGGCAGGTGTGATATCTTGAGGGACGAAAGACCAAATGCTCTGGTGAAACAAACGAGCACGCCGACAATTAAAGGAGAATGAGGCATGACCAACAGAGAGATGACAAGGCGACGCGCTATCATCACTGTGACACTGGCTTGTGGGCTGATGTTCGGATTGACGGCTGACGCCCAAGCACAAAAAGACAGGCTGCTGCAGCAGGCGAAGAAAGCAATCGAGAGTGCAGATCACTACATGGGGGATTGGCAGGGAAGTTGGGCTGTGGACGATGGCTACGAAGGGGGACCACTGATGGCCCAGGTGCTGGCCCTCGGCAAAGAAGGATACAGGGTCAACTTCCACGCCGAGTTCGAGTACGAGTGGCCGCCGCTGTTCGTACTCAAAGGCAATAGTGAAGGCTCCTCGTTGCCGCTTAACGGTCGGGCCGAATTCGACGGTAATGTTCTCGACATCCAGGCCTCTGTCAAATCGGACAAGTTCACCGGCAAATTCAAGGGCACCGCCAACGACGGCTCGAATATCTCCGGCACCTTCACAATGGAAAAAATCATCCGGCTTTCTCCCACGTTGGCCGCAAAGCCACCCGGGGGTGCGGTTGTGCTGTTCGACGGCACAAAGGAGAGTCTCAACAAGAATTGGCAAATGTCCGGGCCTATACGGGGCGTGGACGAGATCAAATGGCTGGTCAACGGTGGGGCGATGGAAGTCACGCCGCGAACCAGTGCTATCATTACGAAGCAAAAGTTTGGCGACTGTAAGCTTCACGTGGAATTCCGCACTCCCTTTATGCCCGATGCGCGCGGACAGGGACGCGGCAACAGCGGCGTCTACCTGCAGGGGCGATACGAAGTACAGATACTCGACAGCTACGGACTTGAGGGCAAGGATAACGAGTGCGGCGGGATCTATAGGGTCGGATCACCGCTTGTGAATATGTGCGCTCCGCCAACGCAGTGGCAGACCTATGACATCACGTTCCGTGCACCTCGTTTCGACGCCAACGGCGAGAAGACCGACTTGGCAACATTGACGGTTGTTCACAACGGAGTCCTGATCCAGGACGAGGTCAAGGCAAAAGGACCAACAACGGCGGCCCCGGATAACACCGAGAAAGGTCCGGGCGGCCTATACCTTCAGGACCACGGCAATCCGGTCCAGTTCCGCAATATCTGGCTCGTAGAATTGCCTCCGGAGAAACCTTAGCCCGAATTCTCATAGATGCCAGGGGCTTCTCATCGGGCGCGTCAGCATCTGGTTAGCCTCGCGGTCGTCAAGGAACTGTTCCTTGGCCGGGTCCCATTTGAGCTTTCGCCGCAATCGGCACGCTATCTCCGGCAGCAGGCCGAGACAAGAGGCTTTGTGACCTGCCTCGACCGGCGCGATGGGATCGCGCCTGGATCGCACGCAGTCGAGAAAGTTGGCTTGGTGACTTCTCGAATCGCCCAGGCTTGTCTCATCCGGTTTTATTTTGACCTTCAACAACCAGGCCGGTTCGGCCCAGATACCCTGGCGGTTGACATGGACCCAGCCCTCGTCGCCTTCGAATTGACAACCCTGCTTGTTGGGGTTGTCGGTGTTTGTGTGTGTCATGCGCAGGCCGCTCGGATAGTTGAACTCGGCCTGCCAATCGTTGATGTTGTCGGTCAGACCGTCGTCGCGATAACTGCCCGTACATGTAATCTCGACTGGTTCATCCCCGACGGCCGGACAGCCCCAGTTGGCGATATCCAGGTGATGGACTCCCCAGTTGACGATGAATCCGGCACAGTAATCCCAGATCAGATACCAGTCGGGCCAGGCCCATCTGCCGCCGTTGTAAGGTTTCAGCGGCGCCGGGCCGACGTACATCTCGTAGTCGAAGCCCTCCGGCACAGGCTCGGCGTCCGTGGGCTTGCTATACGTTCGCCTGTACATAGGTCCCGGTGCGGCGACTTCGACCGTGCGGAGCTTGCCGACGTAGCCGTTTCTCGCCAGCTCGCATGCAAAGCGAAACTTGCGGTCCGAACGCTGCTGGGTACCCGTCTGCAGGATGCGCCCGTACCTTCTGACCGCATCGCGTATCGCCCGGCCCTCTGTCACCGCTACGCCTAAGGGCTTTTCGCAGTACATGTCTTTGCCGGCCCGCGCCGCGGCGACAGCGATCAACGCGTGCCAATGATCCTGCGTGGCAATCACCACCGCATCGATGTCCTCGCGCGCAAGCAAATCGCGAAAGTCACTGTAGGCGGCACATCCCTTGTCGCCGTAATGCTTGTCGATGAGATCCTTGGCCTTCTGCCGCCGGGATTGGGCGACGTCGCAAACGGCAACCATCCGAGCGACGGGATTGCTCAGGAACGCCTTTGTGTTGCCCGTGCCCTGACCACCGGCGCCGATGCAGCCAATCGTGACACGCTCGCTTGGGGCGACGCTTCCGGCTCTGCCTAGAACCGATGAAGGAAGAACATGCGGCAATGTCACCGTGCCGGCAGTGACAACCGCCGTGCGTTTGAGCAGGCTGCGTCGACTAACATTCTTATCTCTTGACATTTATCGAGTCTCCTTGAAGTTCACTGCCGATCTGTCTTTGTCACAAGCTCCAGATACCCCTCGGCAAAAAGTCTTCCAGTTTTGAGCTGTCCGGCCGTGTTGAAATGGACATCGTTGGGGTGCCTCTCGATATCCACCAGTGGAACCATGTTGGCCGGAACCAGTTTCCTCTCGGCTTCGTACTGGGCCTGCAGATCATAGTACGCGCCTTTTCTCGCAGTCAGGGCCTTTACTTTGTCCGCCATGCCGCTCAGATCGTCCGGCACGCCTTTGGCGCGGTAAGAGCCCAGCACAAACGGCAGTTTTGGAACGTCGAATTTCTTTCGAATCCCGTCAACCAGCGCCTTGAGATTGTCGCCATACTCCCTGCCCGTGTCGACCTTCAACATGTCTTTGCCGCCCTGAAGCCAGATGAGTCCGACAATCTCACAATCAGCCGTCGAACAGGCCCGCTGAACCTTGCCCGTCAATGCCTTCCAGAGATTCCCTTTGCGGGCATCGCCGGTCCGGTCGGCTTGTTCGGCCGTCCAGTTGGGGTGCCAGGCCAAGACACCCGTTCCCCCCACTGCCTGCTTGACGATGCCGATAGTCTCATCAGGCCAGGCCTGAGCCATTCGGCGCCCGAATGCAATCTCGGGGCCGAAGTTCTTCCGCAAAGGCCGCAACGGCTGCCACCTCCGCTTTTCGAACATCAGCACGCGCTCGTTGCCCCGCTTGGCCTCATCGTCCAGTTGATAGCTGGCGCCCTGGCCCACCATGTTGGATTGGCCCGATAGAATAAAGACCTTGATCTTCTTTCCGGGCGCCGGTCCATAGACCTTGTTCTCGTCGATCGGTATAGGATCGTAAGGTTTGTATTTCTGATAGCCCTCCTGAACTTTGGGAATGGCGACACACTGTTCGACATCGACCACACACAAGAAAACCACCGCTAAGAATAGACTCAACGCATGCTTCATTCTACTTTCCTCCATTCGTTCGCTCACGCCGGGAAAAGGATATCCTGCATGGCGTCCAGCGTTTCCTTGCCGACAATGGTCGCACGGTAGATGTCGGGGATGTCCCACAGATCCAGCATTATCCACTTGTCGTAGCCTTGCTCTTTTAGCTCGCGCAGTAATCCGAGCAGATCCAGTTTTCCGTCGCCCAGAGTCATGTGCTTGGACGTACCTTTGGGGCCGCGACATGTTCCATCGGTGTCGGTAAAATGCACGTGGCCGATCTTGCCCCGAAATTGTTTGAGGAAGACGAAAGGATCACCACCGCCCAGAAGTGTCGAATGACTGGGATCGAAGATCAATCGGAAATTCCTCGAGTCGATTGAGTCGACCACGCTCTGTAGAAGTTCGAGGCTGTGGATCGCCATGACCGGCTCGGGTTCGGTCACCACATACATTCCCCGCTCGCCGGCGTACTCGGTCAGCCGGGCCCATGTATCGGCGGTCCATTTGCAGTAGTCCTCGCTGCCCGGGCCCGGACGGCCGCCCGACCAAACCCCGACAAACTCACAATTCCAAGAGCGGAGCAGATCCACCTGTCGCTTGAGATCGGACAGATACTGTTCGCGTCTGGCGTGGTCGGAACTGCCGCAACTGCCGCCGCGCGACCTTCCCTGTAGAGAAACAATCTCCAGGCCCAGATCGTCGTATTGTTTCTTGAGATCACGTCCGTCAGCCGGTGTCGCCGGATAGGGTCCTCCCCACGGTACCAGTTCGACACCGTCGTATCGGCAACTCCTGATGAGCTTCAAAACATCAG
>LJTR01000277.1 GCA_001303465.1 Phycisphaerae bacterium SG8_4 | reverse complement strand
GGATTCGAGCATAACCGCCAGACGCTAAGGACAGTCGACTTGCTCGAGCATCCGTACCCGGGGTTTGTGGGGCTGAACCTTATGTACGAGACCAGGCTTGGATTGGCCAAGCACAGGAGTACGTATGATCAGCCGCAGGGGCAGCTCTTTAGCGAGAAGAACTGCTCGCTCGAAGGACAGATCGCCGACCTTGCGGACCGTATAGCCTATAACTGTCACGATCTCGAAGACGGCATGCGGGCCAGGCTGATCGGCCCAGAGCAATTGAAAGGTGTCAAGATCTTCGCCGAAGCAGAGAGGTCAATCGATGCCGAGATGATTGGCGATTTGACTATCCGCAGAACAAGAACCGCAAAGGCGATCATCGACAAGCTCGTCAGTGATTGTCTCGACGCAAGCAAGAAAACACTTGCAGAAACCGACCCGAAGACGGTGGATGAGGTTTGCCGGAGAAGTGAGAACTTGATTGTACTTTCAGCCCGGCGCGATGCCGAGCTTGCCGAGCTTGAAGAATTCCTGATGCAGAACTTCTATCTGCACGAGACTCTGAGGGCAACGGCAGATAAGGTCAAAGACTGGCTCGAGCAACTTTTTGAAAAGCTGTGCCGCGAGCCTGAGCTGATGCCGCGTTACTTCAGGCGGTTCATACCCGAGCAGGGTTTGCAAAGGGCCGTATGCGATTACATCGCGGGCATGACCGACAGGTTCGCCCTCAAAACTCTACAGGAAATCCCAGCCGGGGCCAACTGATGGCCTGGATAAAGGATATGCGGCCCCAGGTCCGTTAACCGGTCAGTCCAGTTCGGTCAGGTAGATATTCCGAAATCGGTATTGCCCGCCTCCGGGTACCTCGGCCTGAATAGCGATGAAACCCTCTTTAGGATCACCCAGGCCATCCGCTTGCCAGGCGTGCTTGCCGTTTATCTCCAGCGAGGCCTTAGTAGCCTGCACGGTGAGCTTGAACTTGTTCCAGTCACCATCCTTGACAAGTCCCTCGCTTTGGGCTCCCTCCAGAGAGCCTACGTTGCCCTCCATGCCCTGTCGCAGATTGACCTGGTAACGATTGGGCCAGGGTCGTCCCTCCGGCACAGTATCGTAGCGGAAATACACACCACTGTCCCACTTGTTGTCCCGAAGCGCCTTCCATTCGAACTCGAGAATGAAATCGCCATACTTCTTTTCGGTCTGCACCAACCCATTGCCCGCTGTGAGCAGGATGTCTCCGTCGTCGACGGTCGCTTCGCATTTGATGATCGTCCAGCCGTCCAGGGTTTTTCCGTCGAACAGCGCGACGCGCTTGCCTTCGCCCTCTAAAATTGCGCATGATGTCAACAATGCTGCCATGCCCACTATGCTGAATAACGTAATCGATGCCTTCATAAGATCTCCAATATTGCGCTGCTTTCCAATTTGCAGTTTCAATCGTCCACGCACGATTGATTTGGTGGTTATTAAACTGCATCTTTCGATGGATTTCAAGTGAGATCGCGTTCAGTTTCTCGATTCGTTGCTCGGGGCGATATAGATGCTCGCAGGCCCCTCTCGGTCACCTCACCGGTTTTTCAAACAGGTGATGGCGGAAGATCCATAGCAGAAAGCATGTGCCCATAACAAAAAGAAACTCGGTAGACTCTTCCCAGAAGGTAAACCACACCAAGTCTTGACTGTACGTCGCAGTTAAGAGGCTCCGAAACATCCCAAATCCCAACAGCCCCACACCGGCGGAAAAGAATACCTTGGCCAGTGGCAGGGGATTTGTCTTGTTGAGGACGAGGATCAAAAGCGATGTACACAAGAGGACCATAGCCGCAGTAGGGCAATACCGCATCTCAGACAGTTGATAGATAAACCTCCGTGAATAGTGATAGAACGTATCAAATATCATCGTGTTGTACGATACGTCATACCAACTGCCGAACAAAGGCACAAGTAGAGGGATCAGTGCGACAAGGCCAAGAGCCGGGATGGTCAGAAAGAAGGTTCGTTTGAACCCGCAGGGTACGTTTTCGTACTTTATGCATTTTCCGCAGAGTTTAAGAGCTGCGCACCTTTGATCAGGGTCCGACAACAGCAGAATTCGGCGGTCCATCCCTTCGAGGATCGCGTATGTTGCGAAACTGAAGGAAAGCAACATGCCGTAGCTGTGCAGCTACTCAAGGAGATAGGATTTATCCCTGGAGAATACATAATCTGTGGCGCAAAAGTTCTCCCCGACGAAGAAACAGATCATCGACCATCGCAAGGCTGTGAGGTCCGCCGAGCGGCTTCGCCAGAGAATGATTACCATGACCAGCGACAACAAAGTATAGATGGGTTTGATGCCGAATCCGCTAATAACAGCAAGCAACTGCTGGTACTTAGGCGAATGGCGAAATGGCAACTGCAGAGTCTGACCGGAGGCCGAGATGAATCTCTCAAACAGCCCTCCCTCCGGTCTATCAATGCTGCCGATCCACTCCTGTATCCTGCCACGAACGTTAGCTACATTTTCAACACCTATTTTAGTATGGAAGTCTTCTGTCAGAGTCTGGACACTCTTGAGGTTCTATAGTTCCATCCAAGAGATAGCAAAAAAGACAACAAGTCTATCGACAATACTTTATTCTTATACCTGCTTATATTTCTTATTATATTTCTTGAAAAATAGGTTTTATCCAGCCTTATATATAATTCCTCAACACCTTCCAATAATTCATCTTCAGTCATGTTCTTAGGTTCTATTACAACATGGTCCCAGTCAAAAAGTGCCCAGTCTTCATGAAGTATTCTACCTTCATTCAAGAAATGTCTATAGTATTTCGTCCCAGGGTATGGGGTCAGAAAGTAAAAGGTGTATGTATCGAGCCCTGTGTATCTTATAAGGTTCTCAGTATCCCCAAAAACACTCTTTGAATCTCCGTCAAAACCAAATATAAAAGTGCCATCTACAAGTATTTCATATTTGTGAAGCAGTTCGACAAGTTTCTTATAATTGTCTACATTGTTCTGTCGCATCAATGCATCTCTATTATTACAATCATTTGCTGTTTGAAATCCAATACTTAGAGAAAAGCATCCAGATGCGGACATTACAGATATCAATTCCTCATCTTCGTATATATCGGTTGGTGCCTGGATCCACCATTTTTTGTTCAAGGGGATAATTCTTTTGAAAAGCTCAATTGCATAATCATGGTCACAAAAGAGATTATCATCCACAAAAAGAATGACGTCTTCATTTATCGACTTTAATTCATAATAGACTTCTTCTATATCTCGCGCGCGAAATGTCTTGTATGGGACATACTGAAGATAGCAAAACATACATTGATTAACACATCCTCTCGATATCTGACAGTAAGCTGCCACCCTCTTCATCTTCTTAAACAAATCTCGCCTGGGGCTGGGAATGCTTCTGCCAGATACTTGGTTAGCTGAGAGATATTTTGGTTTCAATCCATTACTTATGAAATCTGCCAATAACACGGGCCATGTATCTTCTGCATCTCCAACTACTATACTATCTGCATGTGCCAAACATTCATCCGGCATTAAGGCTGTATGGGTACCTCCAAACACAACTGTCTTTTTCTTGTCGTGCAAACTGTCCGCAATTTTGTACGCACGTGGCGATGTAAAGGTATTAACTGATATACCAACAATATCATAAGAAGAAACATCTGTTGGTATATTCTCTATTGCCTCATCAATAATTTTTACATTGTGACCTCCGCTAGAAGCAGCGACAGCAGCTAAACTCAATGGATGAATCTTCTGCTCGTTCACTTTTATTTTCCTGCGATAAAACAGCCCCGGCCATCGAGGTTGGATAAGAAGAATGCTAATGGTTTTCGCCACTTAACTAACCTCCCTTGTTCTCACAACAGGTAGTCTATAATTATGACAAGTATCTTATGACATTCTCAAACTCGCTCGCAACCCGTTCAGGATCAGCCTTCTCATCAACGTACGTCGCTTTGCCGAATGTGATGCGAACGCGTGCGAAGCGTCGAGGGAACCAATGTGGATAGTCGGCGATCAAATAGAGGCCGTCAACGCGGACGGGCACCACGGGAACCCGCATCGCCTGGGCTAAGAGGCCGATTCCCGGCTTGAAGTGATTCATCTCCCCAGTTGCTGTGAGTTTGCCTTCCGGGAAAAAAAGGATGTTCCATCCGCGGTCCATGAGCTGACCTGTATACGCAAAGCTCTTCTTCGGATGCCTTTCCTGAGAAAATGGATACGCATTCATTAGTAAGCTCGCCACAAACCTACCGAACCGTATAGTTATCTTCTTTCTCCAGGAATACTCTGGCTTAACCTCGTAAATAAGCTCGGCCACCGTGGGGATCGCCAGTTTTCGAAGATGCCGTGGGATAGCGCGCGATATATATATAGGGTCGTAGTGCGAGAGATGATTTGCCATGAAGATGACCGGCACCTCGATTTCGTTTAGATTTTCTCGGCCTTTAACTGTCGTCCGGGAAAACAGCGAGGGAGGCCGAAAGATGAAAGCCTGAAGAAGGGCCCGAAGAACGCGAACTGGTCGCGTAACTGCCCACCGCGGGAAACCATAATAAAGGACTTCCTTTTGCTGTGCCGTAGCGATCTCTCTCAATTCTGAAACTGTCGTCTGCGGGGTCATAACGCCCTCGTCTATGTCTATGTCGAACTCCTCTTCGAGCATTACGGCCAGCTCAATCCTGCCTATCGAATCTAACCCCAGATCGGTGACAAGATTGGAGTCGGGCTTGATTGTCCGCACGTCCACCTTGGCCAAATCGGCTAGGAGGTCAAGTATACGCTCGCCACTACCTGCTGAAATCAGGCCAGCAACAGATTCTCCGTGTTGGATCTCATCGATCACAAGATCGCGTTTTATTTTCAGGGTGTTAGTGCGCGGGAAATCCTCGTGGGCCCATATGCTGTATTGCTGAACTTGCTGGTGAGGATGGAGGCGTTGATTAGCGGATTCGATAACCGCTCTGGTCGCCTCGGTACTCCATTCCTGGCTTTTGTCCATCAATAATACTGCGTGAATTCGAACGTCGCCCCTCTCTTCGGTGGCGACTACACAGCTGTCTTTGACCGCAGGCATTTTGTTGAGTACCGCCTCAATGTCTTCGGGATACACGTTGAGGCCTGAAGCCGATTTTATCATGTTCCTCTTGCGCCCGCGAATGTACAGAAAGCCGTCTTCATCAAACTCACCAATGTCTCCGGTTTTGTACCAGCCATCCTCGAAACACTCCTGATTCTCTTCGGGATTATCGTAGTAACCTGGCGTTATGTTGCTGCCCCGGATCCAAATCTCACTCTCGGGGCCGATCTTGATTTCCTGATGGGGTAGGCACCGCCCCACGGAGCCGTGCTTTCTGTGAGATGGGGCATTCAGGGTGACCACTGGACTCGCCTCGGTAAGTCCATATCCCTGAAAGACGTCAAAGCCTAGAATGGTCCACCACGTCTCAAGATCCGTCTCGAGCGATGAACCTCCGGTGATGAACACTTCCAGTTTCCCGCCGAGCTTTTGGTGAATCTTGTGGAAAACCAGTCTGCGTATGGGCTTTGGCAGGTGTGACGCCATGGACATCATTCGGGAAAAAAGCTGCTCCTTCCCTCGGGTTCTTACCTCCCTCAAGATATTTTCGCGCAGTGTCTGGAGAAAGATGGGTACCACTACCATCCTTGTAATTCGTCTGTCTTGGAGGGCCTCAATGATTGTAGAGGATTTGCGAGAGTTAAGGTAGGTGACCGTACAACCATGAGATAGCGGGAAAAAGAAGCCGGCAACCTGCTCGAACATATGACTCATCGGAAGCACGGAGAGGAAAGTATGGTGTTCTCCAATGGGCATGACCTGATTGCTGTGCATAATATTGCTGACGATGTTCTCATTGGTGATGACGACACCTTTCGGTTCACTCGTAGTTCCAGATGTGTAGACAATCTCGTAGATGTCACTGTCACAAACACCAAAATCTGTTTGGACGATGGGAACTTTCAACAGTTCGAAATCGAGGTCCTCCACGTAAGTATGTGATAACTTTTGCGATTGGAACGGTCGACGTTTCGAGTTGAATAGGTGTTTCGCACCAACTTTCTCGGCTATGCGTGCGACGAAGCCTGCCTTGGAGCCAAAGTCAATCGGCACTGCGACCACACCGGACAATGCGCAGCCCAGAAGTATGGATGCATATTCTTGGCCATTGTAGCTCCAAACGAGAATCCGGTCACCATTCTTGAAACCTTTTTGAGAGAGATAGTTGGCCAGACGCAGAGATCGCTCGTAGATCTGGCGATAGGAGTAGGAGAAGGTGCGGAAGGCCGACTTAAAGTAAATGGCAGTCCTGTCCTCGTACCGCTCGGCCAACGTATTGATATAATGTGCAATGGTCAACTTAGTACTCATAGTTGCCTTCTTGCCAGTCGATCGATGACTGTTTAGCTCGGACCATGCAACAAAGCTTCGAGTCTTTTGGCCAATGCCACCTTCTCTCATCGCAATAATTCAAATTCTTGCAGACTCGGCTATTTCACTTAACTGCTTCGCACGCCGGCACGGGAACATTTGCCTGCAACTCTGAGCGCCTCGCACTTTGTGGGGCGGCATTTCGTCATGTCCGCACCATCCGAAATAACCTGTGTCGGAATATCCAGAGGACAACGCACACACCCG
>LJTR01000276.1 GCA_001303465.1 Phycisphaerae bacterium SG8_4 | reverse complement strand
TTCCCATACAAGACGGACAAACATCATGGTCCTGGAAACCGAGACCTGGTATCACGTTGCCTTGACCTGGGACAACGGCATCTACGTGGTTTACGTAGATGGCGAACAGGGTGCGACCGGATCCTATACGGGTCTGTCAACCATCCACGATTTCGCTTGGATCGGCAATGATGGAAATCCGGTGTCGGAGGGGACCGAAGCATTTGGCGGTCTGCTGGAGGAAGTCCGTCTCTACGATCATGCGCTGAACTCCGCTGAAATCCAGGCCATCATGACAATTGCGCCGCTGCCGAAGGCATCGGGACCGAGTCCCAAGGATGGCGCCCTTCACATGGACACATGGGTGAATCTGGAGTGGAGAGCGGGGGATTTTGCGGTCTCTCACGATGTGTATATCGGCGACAACTTCGACGACGTCAATGATGGCGCCCCACACACATTCGTTGGCAACCAGACAGAGACGTCCATCCTGGCAGGTTTTCCCGGATTCGCCATTCCTGACGGCTTCGTTGCCGGCGCGACCTACTACTGGCGAGTCGATGAGGTCAACGAGGCCGATCCGAACGGTCCGTGGATAGGCAACGTCTGGAGTTTTTCGCTTCCGCCCAAGACGGCCTATCTCCCGGATCCGGCTGACGGCGCCGAGTTTGTAGATCCGGACGCGACCTTTAGCTGGACGCCAGGCGACGGCGCGAAATTGCATACCTTCTATATTGGTGACAGTTTCGACGAGGTGAACAACGCTACCGGCGGGGCTCTGTCGGGAACGGCGAGCTTTGATCCCGGACCGCTTGAATTGGAGAAGGTCTACTACTGGCGGGTCGATGAGTTTGACGGTATCGAAACGCACAAAGGCAGTATCTGGGCCTTCACCACGCCGGGTGCTGTCGGCAATTCGCAGCCGGCCAATGGCACCGTCGATGTTCCGATGATCGCTACGCTTGGCTGGACGGCAGCGGACAACGCCACTTCCCATGAGCTGTACTTTGGCACCGATGTTGATGCCGTCAACAATGCCACGACGGCCTCGCCTCAGTACGTAGGACCAAGAGCTCTCGGCGCAGAGAGCTATGATCCCGGAGGACTTGATTGGCAGAACAGTTATGCCTGGCGCGTTGATGAGGTCTATCCGAGCGGTACGGTGAAAGGTCTGGTCTGGACCTTTACGACGGCGGACTTTATCGCGGTGGACGATTTCGAGTCCTACAATGACATTGATCCACCCGATCCCAACAGCAACAGGATATTCGACAAATGGATCGACGGTTTTGGAACCACGACGAACGGCGCCCTGGTCGGAAACGACCTGCCGCCCTATGCCGAAACCACGATAGTCCACGGTGGCGCCCAATCGATGGTTTATCGCTATGACAACAACCTAAAGACTTCCGAGGCAACGCTGACGCTGGTCTACCCGACAGATTGGACCGAGGGAGGTGTCACGAAGCTCGTCCTGTGGTTCAGAGGCACTTTTGCCAATGCTGCCGACCGGATGTTTGTTGCTCTAAACGGCAATGCAGTGGCGTATCACGACAACGCAAGCGCGACTCAGATGACCGGATGGAACCGATGGGTAATAGATCTGTCCGCAACTGGCGGATTTGCCGATCAGGGTGTGAACCTTGCCAACGTCAGTACGATCACGATTGGGATCGGCACCAAGAATAGTCCCGTAGCTGGCGGCGCGGGCACGATGTACTTCGACGACATCCGCCTGTATCGATAGCCGAGAGGGAGTTGAATATCAGAATGTGAGAGAGAACGACTGTAGTACTCCCAATTAGGAATTCCTGTGCTTGCGCGGGCAAATGGCTTTACAATAGTAGATCATGGTTTTGCTCGCGGCAATTTGCTGCCCCGAAGGGTATGAATTGGAGATTTCATGTTTGAATTTGAAAAAGGAGGACTATTATGTGTAGAGGACTGACAATTCTGGTTTCTCTGATTTTGCTGCTGAGCGCAGCGGCTGATTGTTCTGCTGATCTTATCGCCCACCTGGGATTCGACGAGGGTTCAGGTGCTGTGGCACACGATACGTCGGGCAATGGTCACGACGGCACACTGAACGGTGACCCGCAATGGGTGGCCGGGCGGATCGGCGGTGCCCTGGATTTCGACGGTACTGACGACTATGTGGAGATATCTCGGGTCGTGCAGGATGACTTCACGTTAGCCGCCTGGATCAAGACGGACACACCCGGTGTAAATCTTGGCAACCAGGGTTACCAGGGCAGTGGGCTGATATGGTCGGATATAGGCGGCGTGGCAAATGACTTCATACTCGCAGTTCTGGGCACCAAGCTTTCATTCTTTTGCGGAAATCCCGACCTTTCGGTGAACTCC
The DNA here is from genome assembly GCA_001303465.1 of Phycisphaerae bacterium SG8_4. Taxonomy (GTDB): domain Bacteria; phylum Planctomycetota; class Phycisphaerae; order Sedimentisphaerales; family Anaerobacaceae; genus SG8-4. The sequence goes on along the minus strand of LJTR01000276.1, from coordinate 4,322 downwards.
GACCAGGATGTTGTCACTGGCGAATGGGTCCATGTTGCCGCGACCAGAAGCGCGCAGGACAGAAAGATCGCCATCTATATCAATGGCGAGCACGAGAATACGATAGATCATGCCAACACCGGGCCGTTGAATGCTATAGAGACAATTGCCATCGGAGGCAATGTTCTCGATTCACGGTACTATACCGGGCTTATCGACGATGTCCGAATTTTCGACCACGTCCTGTTGCCGGGCGAGATCCTAGGTGCGATGGAGGGGCAGGTGTGGCCGTATGCGTTAGGTCCTAGTCCGGAGGATGGAGCTTTGTATGAAGACACGTGGGTGAATCTCGCATGGACGGCAGGCGGCTTTGCAGTCTCCCACGATGTGTATCTTGGCGACAACTTCGACGATGTCCACGATGCTACCGTCGAGTCGCCGGTGTTCCAGGGCAATCAGACTGACACGTTCTTGGTTGCAGGTTTTCCGGGTTTTCCATTTCCGGACGGCTTGACCCCCGGCACAACCTATTACTGGCGAATCGATGAGGTCAACGACAGCGAGCCCAACAGTCCATGGAAGGGCGAGATCTGGAGCTTTTCGGTGCCGCCGAAGACGGCCTACAACCCCGACCCTGTGGACGGCGCCGAGTTTGTTGATCTGGATGCGACCTTAACGTGGACGCCGGGCTTTGGTGCCAGGATACATACAGTGTATTTCGGCGATAGCTTCGACGATGTGGCCAGCGCCACAGCCGGCATGCCTGCGGCTTCGGCGAGCTACAAGCCGGCTGTTCTGGAATCGGAGAAGGTGTATTACTGGCGTGTCGATGAGTTCGACGCCGTCGCAACGCACAAGGGTGACGTTTGGGCCTTCACGACTCCGGGCGCCGTGGGCAATCCGCAGCCGGCCAATGGCGCGGTGGATGTGCAGATGATCGCAACGCTGAGCTGGACACCGGCGGACAATGCCACGTCACATGAGCTGTATTTCGGCACCGATGCCGAGGCCGTGGGCAGCGCCAGTACGGCTTCTGCCGAGTACGTAGGACCGAGGGCTCTTGGGGCTGAAAGCTATGATCCCGGAGGACTTGCCTGGTACAGCGGTTATGCCTGGCGCGTGGATGAACTCTATCCGAATGAGACTGTCAAGGGTCTTGTCTGGACCTTCACGACGGCTGATTTTATTCTAGTGGACGATTTTGAGTCCTACAACGACATCGATCCGCCTGATCCTAACAGCAACAGGATATTCGACAGCTGGATAGACGGTTTTGGAACCACGACAAACGGCGCTCTGGTCGGCAACGATCTGCCGCCTTATGCCGAGCAGACCATTGTACACGGCGGCGCCCAGTCGATGCCGTATTTCTACGACAATAACCTCAAGACGTCTGAGGCGACGCTGACAATGGTCCATCCGCGTGACTGGACCGAAGAAGGAGTAACGAAGCTATCGCTGTGGTTCCGAGGCGATTCGGCCAATTCAGCCGAGCGGATGTTCGTTGCTCTAAATGGCGCCGCAGCGGTCTATCATGATGACGCGAGCGTAACGCGGCTGACCGGGTGGAACAATTGGATTATCGATCTGTCGCGCTTTGCCGATCAAGGCGTTGACCTTGCTAATCTCAATACAATTACCCTTGGCCTCGGCACGAAGGATCCCGGCGCGCCGGGACCGGGCGGCACAGGGACGATGTACTTCGATGACATCCGACTGTACCGGTAGTCTCGGCAAGAACCGTTATCACCGATTTCACTTTTAGGGAGGATTGCCATGTGTAAGAAACTGGCTGTTCTAGTTCCGTTCTTTCTGATGCTGAGCGTGGTGGTCAGTGCCTCAGCCGAACTAGTGGCGCACTGGAGGCTCGACGAGGGCTCCGGCACTGTAGCCAATGACTCAAGCGGTTACGGCAACGATGGCACCTTGAATGGCGATCCGCAGTGGGCGGCCGGCATGTTCGGCGGCGCCCTGGAGTTCGATGGTATCGACGATTACATTGAAGTACCCGATAATGAGAGCCTGCAGCTCTGGGAGAGATTCACATTAGCAGCATGGATTTATCAGGTGGAGTCACGCAGCAGCAGAGTAATAGACAAAATTGGCGCGGGCACAGCAAATGGTCCCCACCTTGATACTCATCCTGGGACGAATCTAAGATCCTGTTCCGGCACCTGTATTTCTACCGCTGGCGACCATACTTTAGACGAGTGGCATCACGTAGCAGTCACTTTTGACGAAGGAGTTGTCAGACTTTACGTAGATGGGTCGGTAAATGGAGAAGGAAGTGCTCCTTCTCCTTTAGCTGGCAATAGCTTGACTTTAAGAATAGGGGCTGATAGCAACGGTCAGAGTCTCTTCTACGGCCTCATCGACGATGCGCGGGTCTACAGCCATGCGCTGACGGAAGCCGAGATTCTGGCCGCCATGGAAGGCGCCGTAACAGTGTATCCATATGCCTTGGGCCCCAATCCGGATGATGGCGCCTTATATGAGGACACATGGATTAATCTTTCGTGGCGACCGGGAGATTTCGCCGTCTCTCACGATGTTTATGTGGGAGATAATTTCGAGGATGTAGATGCCGGCGCCGAAAGCACATTCGTGGGCAATCAGACCGGCACGTTTCTTGTTGTCGGCTTCCCTGGATTCCCCTACCCCGACGGCCTCGTTCCGGGCACAACTTATTACTGGAGGATTGACGAAGTCAACGATTCTGAGCCCAACAGCCCATGGAAAGGCAAAATCTGGAGCTTCTCGATTCCCCCGAAGACAGCGTATCTCCCCGACCCGATTGACGGCGCCGAATTCGTAGACCTCGGTGCGACGCTCAACTGGACACCGGGTTTCGGCGCCAAGTTGCACACCGTATATCTGGGCGACAGTTTTGAGGATGTCAACAACGCCGGCGGTGGATCCCCACAGGGCGCTGCCACCTATAAGCCGGCTAACCCGCTTGAATCGGAGAAGGTCTATTACTGGCGGGTCGACGAGTTTGACGCCTTCGAGACGCACAAGGGTGACGTCTGGGCCTTCACTACGCCCGGCGCCGTAGGCAATCCCCAGCCGGCCAACGGCGCGGTGGATGTGCAGATGAACGCAACGCTGAACTGGACGGCTGCTGAAACGGCCACCTCACATGAACTGTACTTCGGTGCCGACGCCGAGGCTGTGGACAGCGCCACCAACGCCTCGCCCGAATACATAGGCCCGCGGGCCCTTGGCGCCGAGAGCTATGATCCCGGAGGACTTGGCTGGCACGACAGCTATGCATGGCGTGTAGACGAGGTCTATCCGACTGAGACTGTCAAAGGGCTTGTCTGGACCTTCACGACGGCCGACTTTATTCTGGTAGACGATTTCGAGTCCTACAACGACGTCGATCCACCCGATCCCAACAGCAACCGAATATTCGACAAGTGGGTAGACGGTTTTGGGACCACGACAAACGGCGCCCTGGTCGGCAATGATCTGCCGCCATATGCCGAGCAAACCGTTGTTCACGGCGGCGCCCAGTCGATGCCGTATCTCTACGACAATAACCTCAAGACTTCCGAGGCGACGCTGACATTGGTCTATCCGAGAGACTGGACCACAGCAGGCGTCACCAGACTGTCGTTATGGTTCCGAGGCGCTTCGGACAATGCTGCCGAGCGGATGTTTGTCGCACTTAACGACACAGCCGCAGTCTATCATGATGACGCGAGCGTAACACAGATGACCGGGTGGAACAATTGGATTATCGACCTGTCCGCCACTGGCGGATTCGCCGATCAGGGCGTTGACCTTGCCAATGTCAATACAATTACCATTGGCTTCGGAACTAAGAATAGCCCCGCGGCCGGGGGCTCAGGCAAAATGTACTTCGACGATATTCGGTTGTATCGGTAGCCAAGTGCGAGTCGAATGCCAGAATGTGAGAGAGCAAGACGGAACTCGAGATTTCATGTTTGACCGTGGAAAAGGAGGACTATACCCTTCAGGGTAGTAAATTCTCGTGAGCAAAACCATAGACTGTTGTTGTAAAGCCACTTGCCCGCGCAAGAACGCGAATTTTGAATCAGGAGGACTATTATGTGTGGGAAGTTAATTTATTCGTTTTCTATCGTCTTGGTGCTAACGGGCGCGGCCAGGGCGGAACTCATCGGTTGGTGGAAGTTCGATGAGGCTTCTGGGACCACTGCCTATGATTCAAGTGGCAACGGAAACCACGGTACCCTTATTGGCAACCCACAATGGGTGGCCGGGAAAATAGGCGGTGCGCTGGACTTCAATGGTACCGATTCTATCATCGATATCCCTTATTCGCCAGATATGACACCATCCGAGGGTACAACAATGTC
>LJTR01000275.1 GCA_001303465.1 Phycisphaerae bacterium SG8_4 | reverse complement strand
CACGAAAATGTTCTTTTATTCTCTTGCTACTCTTGTCAGCGGTTTGTATCGATTCGTCGATCATTGATAGACGCCGGGGGCACAGCCCCCTCCCCCTGCAATGTGCCCCGGAGTCTCTTGATCCTACATCATGGTACTAGGCGGCCAGGCGGCAGCAGCGGGCACAGGAAGTAACGATCATCTGCGTCCATTGCTCCGTTTTCGTTGGCGTCGACCCACCAGCGTCCCCCGCGGTATCCCGGATCGCCCGGTCCGAACTCGGTTTTTCCGTTTTCAAGCAGCTGAAAAGGCCCCCTCGGCGGCAGCGATTGGGCAGCGACAAACGTGTCGTAATAGAGTCCCTGGCTGGTCACATAGACCACTCCCAATGCTCCATCTCCGCGATTTGCCATAGCTTCGACCGCAAAGTACGCCGTTGCTGACATGGCGACCGCCACGATTCCTAATATCATTGTTCTACTGTTCATGGTTTGTTACTCCTTTGCTCAAGTAATTGTGACAAATCTTCCTTCACACTGCGCCGAACGTCTAAGCAAAGGCGCAGTTGCACTGTTAAGTCCTGTTCAGTACCGAACAAATAAGAAAATCAGTGATGAGTCGCGAAAATGTGTTAGAACCTTACGTGGAATCCAGTTTTTCGCGGATTTTTTTTGAAATTCTCCCCCGCATCTCGCCGGATTGCTCCTCGTCGATCAAAGAAAATCCCGTCTCGAAGTACAGTCGGGGCTCTTTCAACCTGCTCAGAACGTTGCGCATGAAGGCCAGTTGCCTCTTGTACTTTCGACAAACCCTGCAGATGAGCAGATGGAAAGACAGAGCACACCGCTCGGCTTTGTTTAGTTGTCTTTCCTGCGAGTTCGAGATCAGCCGCGAGGCCTGGTCACATCGCATGGTCAAGATAAGAACAATATTTCCAAGGGTCTCTCGAACCACTTTTCCACCAGCATTAACTAGCTGAACCAGTTCAACTCCAGACACCGCCGGAGTTGGAGGCGCGCGCGATGAAGGCGAACCCACAGATTAGTCTCTGTAATCTCCAAATGCTTACAGATTTCCTCGGAGCTAAAGCCCTCTATTTCGCGCATGACAAACGCCCGGGCCATGACCCTCGATAGCTCTCTCAGACAGTCCTGCAACACTTGGCGAAACTCAACGTCCTCGGCCAGCATCTCCGGGTCTGCCTTCCAACTGCGCATTTTGTCCTTCCAATGTCTGGATTTGTTGAAGTATTCGGTTCGCCACGTCTCATCGTCCACATCCTCTCGTCGACTGTTTCGGCGGAAGAAGTCCAGTATCTTGTGACGAAGTATGCCGATCAGCCAGGTTCTTTCTGATGAATCGCCTGCGAAGCTCTGCCAGCTTTGTAGCGCCGCCAGGAGCGTATCTTGAACCATGTCTTCGGCTACATCCGGTTTGCCCACCCGCATCAGAGCATACGAGTACAGCGCCTCGGTATGTTGGTCTACCAGCCGGTCGATATTTTCGCGGGCATCCCCGTCATATTTGGCCTTTTGCACCATGGTCACAATACCGACGATTTGTGCACTACTAACACATATAATCAAGCTTGCCTGTACTTTGCGACCGCACGGCCAACCACATCATAGAGATGTTCCGGGCCGAGTTCAAGACCGGAATCATCAAAGATGCTCCTCTGCGAGTTCTGAAGCCGGCCATCATCCTGTGGAGCATGGCTTTGCAGCTTAGATTCGATTGCTGTAACGCCGAAATTTTGGCAATCTTTTTGACAGGAATTGGCTTGTCTTTAGAGGGTGCAACTGTATAATGGTGGTCATTGGATACTTTGGGTACGTTGAACGGATTCCACCATGGCAAAGAACCGGGGAAAGAAGGCTCTTTATGAGGTGATGAGCAAGGCTCGGGCCACGCAGGGCTATGGCAAGACCCTTGAGCAGATTCACCTGAAGAAAACTGAACAGTTAAAGCCGGCTGTCGAGCAGCCAAAGCCTGCCCCTAAAAAGGTAAAGGCCGCCGCAGACTGGTGGAAGAAGCCCAGGATTGCCCAGTTCAATGCGGGCAGATTTGAGTTCTCGGTGCCGTACCAGGTCGCAATTGTGTTGGGTCTGGTTCTCGTGACGCTGTTGTTGGCTTCCTACAGGCTGGGGCAGAATTCGGTTGTGCGCAGGCAGCCGGCAATGGCCGAACCGGGCCAGCAAGTCGAAAAGATCGGCCAGGAGAGCGCCGCAGAACGGGCGACGGCCAACTTGCCGGAGCCTGCTTTGCCGGTTGAATATGTACCGGCGAAACAGGACGTGCCGGCGAATGAAGATGTGACTGGGGATATTCAAGAAGAAGCAAAGTCTATCGGGCCAAAGGGCAAGAATGCGATTGTCCTGGCTCACTCCGGCAGGATCGTCGATCTGCATCCAGTGGTGGAACATTTTGCCCAGCACGGGATTATGCTCAGGATCGATTCGCTGGAAGACGGGCAGTATTTGTTGCGAACAGTACAGCAATATGAAAGAAACCCGGCAACACCCGGGACCGATGGATTTAACGCAATACGGGAGATTATCAGGGTTGGCGCCTTGTACGAAGGCAAGGCGCCGCCCGGTTGTGACACTTTCGCACCGAATTATTTTTCGGATGCATACGGCAAGAAAGTTGAAGATTAGTTTTTAGGAGAACTGTTGAATGTCGATTGATCCTTCATTGAAAATCAAGGGTGCCCTGACGAGGCATCGCAATGTTCTGACGCGGGCCGAGCGCATTGAAAAACTAAAAGACGAAGAGCAATGGGTAGAAGGTGACTCTTTGCTTGGGCTGCAGAAGGTCGCTCATCGCAAGAGTCACGCTGGCCGCAAGGACAAAGAGGGTCCCGCCAAGGAAACGGTTGCCGAAGGCGAGGCAGAGAAGGCAGCCGCCGAATGATCGGCAACATGGGCGGTTGAGGGGTTCACGTCACAATCAAACGTGGTACCCCCGGCATTCACAGACGACTATACCCTTCAGGGTAGTAAATTCCCGCCGGCAGAACCATAATCTGTTATCGTGAAGCCACCTACCCGCGCAAGAACGGGAATTTTGAATAGGGAACACTATACAAAGAGGCAGCAGTCAAGGACCTCTTCGACACACGAAAGACAGGTGAGAAGTGGGATTGTTGAAAGAGTCCTCATTCCCCAAGAGGGTTATCCGGCGACCGGCACTGGCCAAAGACGCATCGTGGCGGCTGCCAATCGGGGCTTTGTTTCTGAGTCTGGGTCTTTTCTGCTCTGTCTTTGGTGACGATCAGCCGCAGTGGGGCGAGAGGTTCTCCAGGAACATGGTTTCTGGCGAGAGTGGTTTGCCCGGCAGTTTTGACCCGGCGACAGGCAAGAACATCAAGTGGATCGCTCCGCTGGGAACCTCGACCTATTCGACCCCCGTGGTCGCAGCCGGTAAAGTCTTTATCGGCACCAACAACGAGAATCCGCGCGACGCCCGGCACAAGGGAGACCGCGGCGTTCTTATGTGCCTGGACGAAACCGACGGCAGCCTTCACTGGCAGCTCGTTGTTCCCAAGATCATTGGCGAGCCGCCCGATCCCCGTGTGGATTGGCGCCTTGCCGGAATGTGCTCACCGGCCACCGTCGAAGGTGACAAAGTCTATATGGTCAGCAATCGAGGCGAGGTGATGTGCCTCGACATCAACGGACAGGTCAACGGCAACGACGGACCCTATACCGATGAGGGCCGGCACATGACCCCGCCCGGTGACGAACCGCTGGATGTCACTATAATGGATGGCGACATCATCTGGATGTATGACATGATCGCTGAAGCGGGCGTTCACCAGCACGACTCGGCACACTGTTCGATTCTCCTTCACGGCGACTTCCTCTACGTCAACACCAGCAACGGGCTCGATACTAACCACACACACGTCAAGGAGCCCGATGCACCCAGTTTGATCGTCCTGGACAAGCGAACCGGCAAGCTGGTTGCCAGAGACGACGGGCAGATCGGTGGGCGAATATTTCACTGCACCTGGTCGTCTCCGGCACTCGGCAAGGTCGGCGGTCGGGAGCTGGTCTACTTCTGCGGTGGCGACGGCGTCTGCTACGCCTACGAGGCGATTGAGTCGGCGCCTGTGAGCGGCAAGCTCAAAAACATCCTGCGTTTCGACTGTGACCCACAGGCACCTAAAGAAAACGTGCATCAATATATCAGGAACCGCAACGAGAGCCCGAGCAATATAAAGAGCATGCCCGTGTTTCATGAAAATCGCTTGTATATAACGCTCGGAGGTGACATCTGGTGGGGCAAGCGAAAATCGTGGCTCAAGTGCTTTAACGCGGCCGGGACCGGTAACACTACCGCCTCTGCCGAGATCTGGGCCTATCAGATGTCGAGCCACTGTTGCACAACGCCGGCAGTGCACGAGGGCATGGTGTTCGTAGGGGACTGCGGCAAGACTTTCCACTGTGTTGACGCTCAGACGGGCAAACCCTACTGGACGCACGAGACGAAGAGAGGGATTTGGGCCTCGGCCCTCGTAGCCGACGGAAAAGTCTACGTTGGAACGCAAGGCCGGGAATTCCTGGTTTTCGCAGCAAGCAAGGACAAGAGAATCATCAGCTCAATAGAGCTGGACAGCCCGATCAACGGATCCCCGGTCGCTGCCAACGGCGCGCTTTACATCGCCACTATGAATAAGCTCTACGCAGTCAAGGCGTCCGCGCAATAGGCCAACTTCACTTTAAGGAGACGATAATGAAGGGCATCATTTCTTGTCTGTTCATCGTCGTTGCCGGTCTCTTTCAAGCCTTCTCCGGTGACGGCTCTGCGCTGGCGGCAAAGAGCGGCGTCGAACAATGGACTCGCTTCGAAGAGGCATTCGTCAGTTCAAGGGACTACGGCAACCCTGTGCAGGACGTTGAGGTGAAAGTGGAGTTTGACTCGCCGGGAGGTGAAAAGAGGACGCTGCTGGCTTTCTGGAATGGCGGCCGGAAATGGCGCGTGCGTTTTTCACCCGATGAGCTGGGCGACTGGACCTATAGGACATCCTGCTCGGACGAGGATGACGGGGGTCTTCACAATCAGGAAGGCTCATTTCAATGCGTGAAATATCAGGGTGATGTCCCGCTGTTCAAACGCGGCGAACTGCGTCTGGCCGATAATCGACGCTACTTCGTCCACGCCGACGGCACGCCGTTCTTCTTTTTGTCCGACACCGTCTGGTGCGGCCCGTTACTTTCGGACGAAGACGACTGGCAGGTCTTTCTCAGGGACAGAGTGACGAAAGACTTCACCGCGATCCAATTCGTCATGACCCAATGGCGCATGGCCAAGACCGATGCGGAGGGAAATCCCACATTCACGGGCAGAAGCAAGATAGCCGTCAACCCGGCATTTTTCCAGCGGATGGATAAATACGTCGACGCGATCAACGACGCGGGACTTCTGGCCGTTCCGGTCCTGCTCTGGGCGATCCGCGGGGACGACAATCCGGGCTACTACCTGCCCGAGAGCCAGAAGATCGCCCTGGCGAAATACATGGTCGCGCGATACGGGGCCCACCAGGTCATCTGGTTTCTCGGCGGTGACGGCAAATACAGTGGAGAGGGAGGCAACACGTGGCACCGGGTCGGGCGTGCAATATTTCACGAGGATCAGCACCGCCTCGCCACAATGCACCCTGGCGGCAAGAGCTGGGTAGGCAAGGAATTTCGCAACGAACCGTGGTTCAGTTTCGTAGGTTACCAGAGCGGACACGGCGACGACGAAAAGACTTTCCGCTGGCTCAACCAGGGGCCGCCTGCCACCGAATGGAACAACAGGCCGAACCTTCCGGTGATCAACATCGAGCCCAATTACGAAGCCCACAACGGCTACACCTATCGTAGAGTCCACAACGACCTTTCGGTTCGACGCGCTGCCTACTGGAGCCTCCTGGTCTCGCCCCCGGCGGGCGTCACCTATGGCGGCCAGGGTATCTGGGGCTGGCACACCAGGGTCCAGGCGCCCGCCGATCATATAAGCACCGGCCTGGGCTCACCCTGGCATATCGCGAAGGATCTACCCGGTGCGTTCAGCATGAGGTACCTGCACGAGTTCTTCAAATCAATCGAATGGTGGAGACTGGTCCCTGCGCCGGAGATTCTCACGTCTCAGCCGGGCAAGAAAGACGCCTCGAAATTCATCGCCGCAGCCAAATCAAAAGCCGGCGATCTGGCAGTTGTCTATCTGCCCGCGGGCGGCTCGGTGACACTCAAAACAGATGCGCTCACGAGAGGTCTGATTGGGCGTTGGTATCATCCGCGCACGGGCGGCTGGCTCGACGCCGGAAGGATCGAAGAACCAGCGCAGACTTTCAGAACTGTCGACAGAAACGACTGGGTCTTGCTGATCAGACCAGAATAGCCGACACGATTGACAAAGGAGAAATAATCATGAAGGATGATTTTGTCTGCAGTTCAAATAGAGCCATGAACCGTCGCGAGTTTCTCAGGAGGGCTGGTTCCGCCGGCGCAGGGTTGGTTCTTGCCGCTGCGTCGGAGAGGGCCCTGTCGGTCTCGATGAGGGCATCAGGATCTTCAGCGAAGCGATCGACCGGGGCGTTACTTACATCGATACGGCCAGAATCTATGGCAACGCCGAGGAGATTCTCGGACATATCATACCCAAACACCGTGACAGACTATTCGTTGTGACAAAGGTCTCCACCGACAACAGCGCCAGGGCCGAGCGTTCGCTGAGCGAATCGATGCGCCTGCTAAAGACCGAGCAGATCGATCTCGTGCACATCCACAGCATCGGCGGCAAGAACATCGACCGTGTCCTGGCAAATGACGGCGCCCTCAACTACCTGCTAAAGCAAAAGGAAGCCGGCAAGATTCGCTTTATCGGTATATCGGGACATAACCGTCCGCCCAACTTCGTTCGGATGCTCCAAACCGACCAGATCGACGTGGTGATGTGCGTGATGAACTACGCCGACAGGAACATTTACGATTTCGAGAGCAAGGTCCTGCCCGAGGCGAGAAGGCGCAACGTCGGCTGTGTCGCTATGAAGGTCTATGTCGGCATCAAGGGAGGATTCCGCAACCACAGGAGCGGCTACGTGGGCTGCGTCACCGAGCCGGAGCGCATGCCGCACGCCATGTCCTATGCGCTCGATCTCGAAAGCGTCAGCGTCGCCGTGGTCGGCCCTTACACTGTCGAGCAGTCTATACGGAACGTTGAAATAGCACAGAAGTATAAGCCGCTCTCGGCCGAGCAACGTAACACACTCTTGGAATACGGCAGGAAGCTCGCGCCGACGCTCGGGCCACGATACGGATCGGTAGTGTAGAGTGAAGTTCGCAAGGCGGCTGTCACTGGCGGCCATTGCCGCGCAAGCGGGAATCCATGCGGTTGCATCGCTTTCTGGATTCCTGTTTTTACAGGAATGACATGTGTGCGTGCCGGTCGCTTGAAATGAAACAGCATGAAAGTAGCATTAGATGAAGAATAGCAGAATAATCATATGGATAGTCGTCATAGCGTGTGCAACAAACGCTAAGGCATTAGCG
>LJTR01000274.1 GCA_001303465.1 Phycisphaerae bacterium SG8_4 | reverse complement strand
GAGGCTGTGATTACAATCCTGCCGCTCGACAGCTGGATAGTACGTCACTATTCGTTCAAGAACCTACTGGACGACGACGAGGATTTGAGTGCTATCCATCACCAAAAGAAACGGCCTGTTTGACAACTTAGACGTATTAGTCCGACACACTGCGAATTCCCCGTCCTGCTTTGTATGAGACGGCTACGCACAATTGCTGCCGCGTCGTATCGTTCTAAAGACTCTGCTCTTTGATCTGGCCGGGGATTTTCGCCAGTTTCTCAGCGAGAGCGAGAGATTATCGCTTTAGCCGACGCTTAACCGTAACACCAGTTGCTCCATTGCGACCTTCGCCTTTGCCCGGCCGGTTTTTATTGCGTAGTCGGTTTCGGCCAATTGCTGGAGATATTGGCCAATCTGTTTCAAACTCCTTTGGCGAAGTTGCGCAAAGAACCCGTTTGTGTCGCCCCATATTCGAAGTCTGCCCTCAATTTGCCTGCGCGGCGTCCCTTCGTCGAGTAGTACCTTGGCGCCGAACATCCGCCTGAAATGAAATGCGAACGCGCCAACTACCGTGTATTCGGCCGACTTGTCCTGCGCGAACATGCCTCTGAGACGCTCCACCGCCACTCCCGGATTGCCTGCGATGACCGCATCAATTACGGCGAAGGCATTGAACAGGCGATTATGGCCGATCAGAGCTTCTATATGTTTCGGCGCTATAACCTTGTCTGGGTCTGCGTAGAGCGACAGTTTGTCGATTTCGCCGTACAGCCGGGTCAGGTCATCGCCGGTCAGCTCTATCAGCAGTTGTGCCGTCGCGTGGGCGATTCTCTTGCCGTGTGCGTCGTTTGCATAGTCTATTACGCGTTGCGGCAGCTCTCTGCGCGAAGGCTGGGTGACGCTGATAAGCCTGCCTACCTTCGGGAGCTTCTTGGCTAACTTGGTGCTCTTGTTCCAGGACTTTACGACCAATATCAATCTTCCTGTGGGGCACGGATTATCGAAATATCTTTCGAGCAAGGAACGGTTCTTCGATACGAAATCATCGGCGTCTCTGACAAGGACAACCCGCTTGTCGGTCAAGAACGGCGCGGTCCGCAGATCATCCAGAACCTCAGAAGCCGAGACAGACCCTGCCTCGGTATCGAAAAGTCCGGTGGCCCTTTGAGATGGCTCCAACAGCTCATCGAGGAGCCGCTGGCGCATCGCGGCGACAAGAGATTCGTCCTTGCCGGCAATTACATAAATCAACTCGTGCGACTGGCGACTCACGATTCACTTGCCCCGTCGTTGCCGTTCTTGACTTGCGGCTTGCGAGGGTCTTCCGCCTTTTCTTTCGGATCGCTCTCGGAGACAATCTTCTCGGCGGCGACGAGCTTGTCACCTTCCTTGAGCTTTATCAGACGCACGCCCTGCGTGTTTCTGCCGATCGAGCGGATCTGATCGAGCCCGGTGCGGATGATTATCCCCTTTGCGGTTATCATCATCAGGTCATCATTGCTGTGGACCGCTTTGAGCGCGACCACCTTGCCGTTACGCTCGGTTGTCTTTATGTTCTTCAGGCCCAATCCCCCCCGTGATTGCGAGCGATAGTTATCCAGGCCGGTTCGCTTGCCGTAACCGTTTTCGCAGACGGTAAACAGGGCCGCCTTCTCCTCGACTATCACCATACCGACCACCGCATCACCGCCCCGCAGCTTGATGCCGATAACGCCTCTCGATGCACGGCCCATCGAGCGAGCCTGGTTTTCCTCGAAGCGTATCGTCATGCCATCACGGGTGCCGAGTACGATATCGTCTTTGCCTGTTGTCAGCGCCACACCGATCAGATCGTCGGAGGGATCGAGATTGATCGCGATAACACCGGAAGTTCTCGGATTACCGTAGGCCGACAGCTTCGTCTTCTTGATGATGCCATTGCGGGTTGCCATGACCAGCTGCCGCTGCTGGGGCCCTTCGTCTTCAAAACTGCTGACATTGATTATCGATGCCACTTGTTGATTGCCTAATTTCAGCAGGTTGACGATGTTCCTTCCCTTGCTCTGCCTCGATAGGCTCGGGACGTCATAGACTTTTAGCCAGTAGCATTTGCCGCGGTTGGTAAAGATGAGCAGATAATCGTGCGTCGAGGCAACGAAGAGATGCTTTATGAAATCGCCTTCCTTCGTATCCGAGCCGATGATTCCTCTGCCGCCTCGCGCCTGCTTGCGGTAAGTATCTATCGGCATTCGCTTGACATAGCCCGTGTGGCTTACTGTGACGATCACCTCTTCGTCAGCAATCAGATCTTCCATGTCGAACTGCTCGGCCGCGGCGGCAATCTGTGTCCGTCGGGCGTCGCTGTATTTTTCCTTAATCTCGCAGATGTCTTCGCGTATGATGTCCAACAGAAGCTCCTCGCTGGCCAGAATCGCCTCGTAGTCCTCTATTCGCTCCGCCAGCTCAGCATACTCCTTGGCGAGCTTCTCAATCTCAAGGCCGGTGAGCCTCTGCAACTGCATTGTCAGGATGGCATCGGCCTGCGGGCCGGTGAGGAAGTGCTCGCCTTTGGTTTTTTCAGCGATGAATGACTCGGGCAGGATCTTCTTGAGCGTCGCCACCTCGGCCAGGCGCAAAGGTTTCTTCATCAGGTTCAGCTTTGCAGTCGGGGCGTCGGGCGATTTTTTGATCAAATCGATAATCTCATCGATGTCGCTTACAGCCAGGATGAGGCCTTCGAGAATGTGAGCCCTGTTTCGGCATCTCTTCAGCAGGAACCTGGTTCGCCTGCGGATGACTATTTTGCGATGATCGATGAAGCAATCGAGCATTTCCCGGATGTTGAGCGTTTCAGGCCTGTTGTTGACCAGGGCGATATTTGCGATCGCAAAGGTAGTCTGCAAAAGGGTGTAACGGTACAGCTTATTGAGTACGATCTCGGTTTCGGCGTCTCTTTTGAGGTCAACGACGATCCGAAGCCCGTGGCGGTCAGATTCGTCCCTGACATCGGCGACTTCCGGCAGCGTATTGTTGTGCACGCAGTCGGCGATCTTCGAGACGATCGTGGTCTTGACAACCATGTATGGTATTTCGGTTATTACGATGCTCTCGCGGCCTCTCTTGCTCGTTTCGATGCCTACCTTGCCCCGAACGGTCAAATGACCTCGGCCGGTGGTGTAGGCGTCCATGATCCCTTTTCTGCCACAGATTATCCCGCCTGTTGGAAAGTCCGGGCCCGGCAGACGCTTGAGAATGTCCTTGAATCCGCAGTCAGGGTCATCGATTATCAAAAGCAGCGCGTCACATACCTCGCCGATGTTGTGAGGCGGGATGTTGGTCGCCATTCCCACGGCGATTCCCGTCGAGCCGTTGACAAGGAGATTCGGAAACTTCGAGGGCAGCACTGTCGGCTCGGTCCGTGTCTCGTCGTAGTTTGGAATAAAATCGACTGTGTCGTGCTTGATGTCTTCGAGCATTTCCATGGCCGGGGCGGCCATTCTTGCCTCAGTATATCTCATGGCTGCCGGCGGATCGGAATCGATGCTCCCGAAGTTGCCCTGCGGATCAACCAGCGGGTAGCGCATATTCCAGTCCTGACCCAGCCGAACGAGGGTTCCATAGGTCGCCTGGTCGCCATGGGGGTGGTAGTTGCCGCCCGTATCGCCGACGATTTTGGCACACTTGCGGTGCTTGCTTCGCGGGCCGAGGTTCAGATCGTTCATGGCGACCAGAATTCGTCTCTGGGAGGGTTTGAGCCCGTCGCGGACGTCCGGCAGGGCGCGCGAAACGATAACGCTCATCGCATAGTTGAGGTATGAATTCTTCAACTCGTCGAGGATACGCATATCCTCGAATTGCTCCTGTGGTTTCTCTGTTTCTTCCATGACCGCACTTTATCGGCACGGGGCCGAAATGTCAAGAAGCACGGGGGATTTTTGAGCGTCGATTTGCGATCGCCAACCTACCTGGGGCAGATCGCTAATCGGCAACTGGCAATCAAGGATTTGCTGCCGAACATTGGCAGCTTTCTCACGTATAGACCCATGCTATCGGTTTGTCAATTGCCTCAGGAGGAAAGAATGAAGGCGCAAAAGATCAAGAAGTTGGCTCACGGGTTCTGGAAACAATGGCGATACACGTTTCTTTTCATAGTTCTGGTGGTGATTCCTGTAAAATCGTCTCTGGCCGACTGGAACTGGGTTCCGACCGGTTCGATGAATCCTACGATACTCGAGGGTGATCTGATATATGTAAACAAGATGGCGTACGACCTCAGAGTACCTCTTACTCTGCATCGGCTTGCAAAATGGTCGGACCCTGAAAGGGGAGATATAGTGATTTGTTTTTCGCCCGACGATGGAGCTCGATTGGTCAAAAGAGTGATAGGTCAACCCGGCGACACAGTGGAGATGAGAAACAACACGCTTTTCTTGAACGGCCAGCCCGTCGCCTATGCGCGGATCGACCAGCAATACGCAGTGCAATTGCCCGCCAAAGTCAGAGACAGATGTATCCTGGCGACCGAAGAGTTGGGCCGAATCGCTCACATGGTAATGAGTGTTCCCTCAGTGGCAGCCGTGCGAAATTTCGGGCCGGTTGCCGTGCCGCAGAACAGCTACTTCGTAATGGGCGACAACAGGGACAAGAGCAAGGATTCAAGATACTTCGGGTTCGTCGAGAGAGACTCGATAGTCGGAAGGGCCAAAGGCGTGATCGGATCGTTCGATATTACCGATAAATATCAGCCCAGATTCAAGAGGTTCTTCTCGGCCTTGAGATAGTAGAGACGACTCGAAGAGTCAACAGAGTCAATCATGCCGCAGCGCCACTACCGGATCGACACGGGCAGCCCTCAATGTGGGATACACACCGGCGGCCAGGCTGACCAGTATGGAAAAGACCACAGCTCCCAGACACAGCCACCAGGGAAAGCTGAAGTAGTCCATCTGGGGGACTCCCTGCCTGGCCGTGAAGTGATTGGCGAGTTGATTGATGAGGATGCTCACCATCCATCCGAGCAACAGCCCAAAGACGCCACCTAATAAGCCGATCACTCCCGATTCAAAGAAGAATATTCTCCGCACGTCCACGTCGCTTGCCCCGACGGCTTTCATGATTCCGATCTCTTTGTATCGCTCCAGGATGGACATGACCATAGTATTGATTATTCCCAATGCCGAAACGAAGATGGCTATCATCCCGATGGCAAACAGGAACATATCCATGAACAAGAATACCTTCTTAATCTCTTCGAATTGATCCACAAATGCGAACGTCCGAAAGCCTGATTTTTCCAACTGCTCGGTCACGGTCTCGACGTATCGTGGCGAGGACAACTTGACGCCGACTGCGGAGTAACCCTGTTGCCGTTGCGGCGACTGGAAGAAATCCGAAACGCTCGTCAACGATATCTTCCTCATCGTTTCCGATATGCCGCTTGGGATAATGACGTTGCTCCGGATCGGAACAGGCCCGCTCATCCCCATTCGTTCGGTCACGCCGACAATCTTGAAGCTGTAGCTCTGCCTCGAAAATGGCAGGCCCGTGCCGCGAAGAAAGGATATGACATTCGCGATGTTGGAGAGACCAAAATCGACCGTCAGGGTCGAGAGCTCCATTTCCTGCCCGATCACGGTCTCGGGTTTCTTTATATTCATGCGACGAAGAAAGGAGTCACTCACTATCAGGGAGCGCTGCTGGTCGGAACTGTAGAACGCACCGGTTCGAAGTTTGATATATCCTGCCTGACATATCTTCGCCGGCAGGGCCTGGACAAGCGTAAACTCCTCCTTTTCTCCAAATCGAACCAGAGCAGGGAAACGAATCTCGGGAAAGGCCCATTCCACGCCCTCGATCTCGGCGAGTTCTGAAAGGAATTCGTCGTCCAGCAGCCGGGTCTGTTGCCCGGGTTCGTCCGCTGAATTTGGGTCCGGCGATTTTACGGCTGTCCGGGCCTTTTCAGAGCGGGGATAGACGCTGATGTAGTTGAAAAGGTCCAGCTCTTCAAAGGTGCCTGTGACATTCTTCTGCATCCCTTTTCCAAAGGCAAACATAGAGACGAGCGCTCCGATTCCTATCACCACTCCGAACGTAGTCAGGAATGTCCGCAGCTTCTTCTTGAGCAGATTTGAAAAGGACTGTTCTATATAATCGGAGATTCTCATCGGCCCTCTACCGTGTTGTCCAGATTGGCGAGTCTTCCATCTCGGAGCTGAACAATCCGGTCTGCGAACTCGGCCAGCAGGTCCTGCTCGTGAGAGATCATGATTATGGTCAAACCCTGATTGCTTCTCAGGTCCGACAGAAGCTGTGCGATCTGCGCAGACGTTTTACTGTCGGTGTTACCCGTGGGCTCATCGGCAAGCAGGATTTTCGGTTGATTTATGAGCGCACGTGCGATGGCTACTCTCTGCTGTTCTCCACCCGAAAGCTCGGACGGGCGGTGGTCTTTGCGTTCTGACAGTCCTACCTGCTCCAGCATTTCTGCCGCTCGCGATTTTCTTTGTCTTTTGGCAACTCCGGAGAAGAGCAGTGGAAAGGCAACGTTTTCCAGAGCGGTGTAAGAGGAAATAAGGTTGAACGACTGGAAGATCATGCCGACTTGATAACGCCTGTAGAGAGCCAAATCTTGCCTGCTGAGTTCGGAAATTTGCTTGCCCTGAACTCTTATGCTTCCCGAGGTGGGACTGTCCAATCCGCCGAGGAGGTTCATCAG
>LJTR01000273.1 GCA_001303465.1 Phycisphaerae bacterium SG8_4 | reverse complement strand
CCAAATCCTTCGCCACCAGCTAATTTCCGGCCCTGTGCCGTGTCGCATACGATTCGCCGGGCGATCGCCCCGCTGATTTGCCGGACAATAAGCCTGTCTGTGGGGCTGTCGGTTCGGACCAATCCCAGGTTGTTGGACTCGTTGAGGCGCCCGGATTGGGAATTCATCGCGTTCAAATACTTGCCCTTTTTGTAGGTGATCGTCTCTACTCTCGCGTTGCAGGGAGCACGGTTGAGATGTACGTTGAAGATGCTCAGGAATATACCGATCCGCAGCGCGGGGCCGCCTATGAAGCCGTCCTCGTCCACAGTTTCAATATCCGTTACCCGGCCGTCAGCGGGCGCCAGCAGCAGATTCGGATCCGAGGGACAAAGACGCTCGGGATCGCGGAAAAACATCAAAACCCACACTAAAACGGCAGCGAGGGCCGCTTCGATCAGAACAAGCGCCCAGACCGGCAGCACCGCAATTGTGCCCAGCGCAAGTACAATCATCGCCACAAGCAACGCCGCCGGAAAGACCACCACCTGCGGCCAACCGTATCTGGTAAGCGGAATCCTCATGTCTGAAGTCCATTGTTCATAGTTCGTTGTATAGTACTCCCGATCGAAAATTCCCGTTCTTGCGCGGGTAGGCGGCTTTACAATGACAGGTTATGGTTTTGCCCGCGGGAATTTACTACCCTTCAAGGGTATACTATGGACTACCAGCCATGAGCTATCAACAAAAAAAAGGCCGACTCTGTGGGCGTCGGCCTCTTGAAGGAGGGTGATAATGCACAATTTCATTTCTTCTCTTTGCCTGCCAATATAGGACAGGCTGACATTCGCGCACGGCCTATTGCTTGTTCCTACTATATATAGACGCTAAGGAGCCCTAAAAGTTACAACCTTTTTTAGGATTTGCGAAAAATTGGGAAAAAGCTGCAATTTTGCCAAAAAGAGACCACGCCTTCCCGGGCCGGCCCGTTCGATGTATCGGCAATCTGCTATCCAAGCGGACCTTGGCTCCTTCACGGAGATGAGATCGCCGAGACCCGTACAATCGGGCCCTCACGGCATCTGCAGAGGTTCATCTAAAGAAATTCAGGATTTCGATTTCCGATTGCCGATCTTAGACTTACAATCATAATTCGAATTTCGGCAATTGAAAATTGATTTATCCTTACTGTGGGCCATGCAAGGACGAAACGTTATCCGCGCCATTTTATTTGTTCTGTTTTTCAGTGTCGGTGCCGGATCGCTGAGCGTTTCGGTACTCTGCGACGATCTGGTTGAGCACTATCAGAATGCCGAGTTGTTGAGGAGGGCTGAGGAATCCCTGGACCGGCTCAAGTCCCTGGATGCCGACTACGGCGTGGCGATCCAGAGGCTGCAACTGGATCCCAACGATCCCAACTCCGTCAAGCACCTCGCCGGGGTCACACTCGGGCCCGAACATCACGAGCCGAACACGGTCTACCCGAGAGCAACAGCCAAGCTGCTGGAGGCCGTTGAGGAGGTCCTGGCAGACGAATCGAGCCGGCCTGCCTCCGGGCAATCGGGCTCGCCGCTTCCCTGGTGGCTGAGCCGGTGCAGCGAGCCCCGGCGGAAGATTACGCTGTTCTTCTGCGGCGTTGTCTTAATTCTCACTTCATTGGTTTGCTTCGGACCAAAAAAGGACGTAGAATGAGTTTTTCTATCTGGAAGATTTATTGGCAACATCGGTTCACTTGGTCACTGACATTATGACTGACAACGACAAACAACATAGCGATCGCCCGGAGCCACGAAGCCTCGACTTTATCAGGCAAATCGTTGCCGAGGACGCCAAGACAGATAAATGGGACGGGCGGGTCGTGACTCGGTTTCCGCCGGAGCCTAACGGATATCTGCATATCGGGCACGCCAAGAGCATATGCCTGAATTTCGGGATCGCATCCGAGAATGAGCGCGGCGTCTGTCACCTGCGATTCGACGACACCAATCCAACCAAGGAAGAGGACGAGTACGTCCGGGCGATCGAGCAGGATGTTCGCTGGCTGGGCTGGGACTGGGGCGAGCATCTGTACTACGCTTCGGACTACTTCGAGCAGATGTACGACTACGCGGTTCAGCTTATAAAGACAGGTAAGGCGTATGTGTGCGATCTGACGGCCGAGCAGACGAGGCAATACCGCGGGACGCTGACTGCGCCGGGCACCGAAAGCCCCTACCGCGACCGCTCGGTCGATGAGAACCTGGATTTGTTCGAGCGAATGAAGGCGGGCCACTTCCCCGATGGGTCGCGCACCCTCCGCGCTAAGATCGACATGTCCCATCCCAACCTTAACATGCGCGACCCGGTGATGTATCGCATCCTGCACGCTGCGCATCACCGCACTGGCGATAAGTGGTGCATCTATCCGATGTACGACTGGGCCCACGGCCTCGAAGATTCCATCGAGAAGATCACGCATTCGATCTGCACACTCGAGTTCGAGAACCACAGGCCCCTCTATGATTGGTTCCTCGACGCGCTGGACGCTTATCATCCGCAACAGATCGAGTTCGCCCGGCTCAACCTGACCTACACCGTGATGAGCAAACGAAAGCTTCTGCAACTGGTCCAGCAAGGGCACGTCAGCGGCTGGGATGATCCGCGGATGCCGACTATCTGCGGACTGCGCAGGCGCGGGTACTGCCCCGAAGCTATACGAGAATTCTGCAGGCGCATCGGCGTCAACAAGTTCAACAGCACGGTCGATATCGCACTGCTGGATCACTGCCTGCGAGAGGACCTAAACAAGACCTCGCCGCGAGTGATGGCGGTGCTGCGGCCGCTCAAGGTGGTGATAGAGAACTATCCGAAAGATCAGGTCGAGGAACTCGACGCCATCAACAACCCCGAAGACCCGGGCGCCGGGGTGCGGAAGGTCCCGTTCTCGCGCGAGTTTTATATCGAAACCGAAGATTTCATGGAGGAGCCGCCGAAGAAGTTCTTCCGCCTGGCCCCGGGCAGAGAGGTCCGGCTGCGATACGCGTACTTCGTCACATGCACGGATGCGATCAAGGACGAAAGCGGGAGAGTAGTCGAACTGCGATGCACGTACGATCCAGCCACGCGAGGCGGTGACGCTCCCGACGGGCGCAAGGTCAAGTCTACGCTGCATTGGGTTTCGGCCCGAGGAGCAATTGAAGCCGAGGTCAGGCTGTACGATCATCTGTTCACCAAGGAAAACCCCGACGATACCGCCGATGGCGAGGATTTCACATCCAACCTGAACCCGAACTCGCTGGAAGTTCTAAGTTCGTGCCGGCTCCAGCCCTCTTTGGCCGGTGCCGAAGCGGGCGCTCGATACCAGTTCGAGAGATTGGGCTATTTCTGCGTCGATCCCGATAGTTCGCCGGACAAGCTCGTCTTCAATCGAACGGTGACATTGCGCGATACGTGGGCCAAGCTGCAGAAGAAACAACAAGAAAAGTAGCTTTGCGCTTATGGTATCTGCCTCTGTCTTCTTCTGACCTCAGTTCGATTGTTCACTTGCGTTTGCCCTGAAGATTCTTTCGGGAATTAGCAAAAACTATCAAGCATATCGATCGGCAATACGCCATTATTAGGGCATCTGTTTATCCCGCAATGGTTGTTGGAAGAACATGAAGAAATCGACAGAACAACTTTACAGGCAAAGAATATTGCACGTCCAGGTGCACATACAAAAGAACCTGGACGGGAATCTGTCACTGGAAGCACTGGCCAGGAGATCATATTTTTCCATCTACCATTTCCACAGGATCTTCAAGGCTGTTGTGGGCGAATCGCTGCAGGAGCATATTCGTCGCCTTCGCCTCGAGCGTGCTGCTTCGCATCTGAAACACACAGACGAATCTATCACCAACATCGCATTCGATGCCGGCTATCAAACCCACGAAGCTTTCACAAGAGCATTCAAGACGGTTTTTGGCTGTTCCCCATCTTATTTTCGAAACCGCATCTCAACTTCACAAGAAATCACTGCTCAAGATCGCAGCGGCAAGCAGACAAGGCAAGAGAATGACAATCTGTTTACGGGAGATGGACCCATGAAGGTTGAAACAAAGAATATTGAATCGATGCACGTGGCGTTTGTCCGCCACGTTGGGCCGTATAATGATGTCGGCGAGGCCTGGGATCGCCTCTGCACACATCTGGGCAAGGAAGGCTGTCTTGGCTCAGGCAGCCAGTTCATTGGAATCTGTTATGATGACCCCGAGGTCACGCCGCCCGAAAAGGTCCGCTACGACGCCTGTATTACGGTTGATGAGGATTTCATCCCGGCAGGAGACATCGCCATTCAGACAATCGCCGGCGGTGAGTACGCAGTGACAACACACTTCGGGCCTTACGAGAAACTCGGACAAACCTATTCCAGACTGTTTGGCGAATGGCTGCTCACGAGCGGTCGTGAGCTTCGCTCACAGCCGTGCCTGGAATTCTACCTGAATGATCCCGACGGCACGGAGCCTGAAGATCTGATCACCGACATCTGCCTACCATTGAGATCCAAAAATTGATGGAGACCTGATCATGCACAAGACCAAGGCGGAGAAAATCGACCTGTACAAATTGCACAAGGATCAATACGTCGCGCCAAAACGGCCTCAACTTGTAGACATTGAGACAGCAGAGTATCTCGCTATTAGCGGCCGCGGCGAGCCGGGCGGCGAAGAGTTTGTCGCTAAGGTCGGCGCCCTCTACGGAACGGCCTACACGATCAAGATGACCCGCAAATTCACGGGCGAGCAGGACTACGGCATCTGCAAACTCCAATGCCAGTGGTGGTTCGATGATGAGCGGCAGGATTTTTCGAGCGCTCCAAAGGAACATTGGAACTGGAAGCTGTTGATCAGAACTCCCGACTTTGTTCGAGACAATGAGTTGGCCGAGGCCGCGAAGAAACTGCTGGAAAAGGGCAAGGAGCCTGAAGTCCAGCAGGTTGGGCTCGAGTCTTTGACCGAGGGCTTGTGTGTGCAGATGCTACATGTGGGGCCATACGATCAGGAACATGAGACGATCTCGAAAATGGTGGCCTTTGCCGAACAGCAGGGCCTGGAATTCTGCGAGAGACATCATGAGATTTACCTGTCAGATCCGCGTCGCGTACCGCCTGAGCGGCTCAAGACAATCCTGCGCCATCCCGTCAGAAAGAAGTCTAGGTGATATGCCGGACAAACCACACAGACTTCTCTAGCCGAAGAGTTCTTTGAATTTCTCTTCGATGTCGGGCTGCTCGCACAGCGTCTGGCCGATCAGGACGGCCTTTACGCCAACGGACTTGAGCTTTTCGACGTCGGCCCGAGTTTTTATGCCGCTCTCGGCGACCAGCTCGGTGTCCTCATCGAGAAGTCCCGCCAGCCGGCCGGTTGTGTTCAGATCGACCTGCATTGTCGTCAGGTCCCGATTGTTGATCCCCAGAATGCTGTAGCCCTTCTGGGGAAAGCCGATCAGGCTGCGGACGGCCAGCAGCGTATCGGCCTGGTGAACTTCCAGCAGCACAGTCAACGTCAACTCCGCTGCGGCTATCATCAGGTCCATCAGCTCGCCCGGCTTGACAGCCTCTGCAATCAGCAATATCGCATCGGCGCCGGCGGCGCGAGCCTCGTAAACCTGCCAGATGTCGATGATGAAGTCCTTGCGCATAACGGGCAGATTCACCGCCCGGTGGACCAGATCTATGAATTCGAGCTGACCCTGAAAGTACTTCTTGTCGGTGAGAACGCTGATCGCACTGGCGCCGCATTTCTCATAAGTCCGCGCGATCGCCACAGGATCGAAATCCTCGCGAATGAGCCCGGCTGAAGGCGAGGCCTTTTTGACTTCGGCAATGACGTTGATGCCCTGGCGGTTGGGCGCAGTGACGGCCTTGTAGAAATTGCGGCACCTGGGCAAATCGGCGATTTGCTCCTTGAACTGATCGAGACTAGTCTTTGACTGCCGGCAGCGTACTTCGACTCTCTTGTCGGCCACTATCTTGTCTAAGATGTTCGCCAATTCAATCTACCCCGCAACTCTGACATAGCCCATCCGAAGCTCGCTGAGAGTGGTCGACAGCACCCTCTCTTCTTCCTCCGTCAGATTTCCCTTGGTCTTTTCTTCGATCGTCTCCAGCATGTCGATGTTGTATTTCGCCAGCTCCAGATCGGGTTTTCTCTCTTCCTGACCCTTCAACTGCAACAGACCCAACGAGAACAAAGCCTGCGTGGCAAGCATGCTTATCAGAGCGGCGAGATTACCCTCCGGCAGAGGACCTCGCGCTTCGGGCTCATCCTTCTGCTCGTCTTGCTTCTCAGCCTTCTCTTTGGCCGCTAATAGTTCCTTCTCCCGTTGTGCCTCCTGTTTCCAGTCCTCGTCGACTATGATCTTCTTCTCTTCCTTGTTCTCTTGGTCGGCCATAGTTAGAAGCCCTCGTAAAACTCTCGTTCTATCTTCGATATTTCTTCATACTTCTATCGATGTCACGTTTCTGGTCACGGTCGGCGATCGAGTGTCTCTTGTCATACTGCCTCTTGCCCCTGGCCAGCGCCAATTCCGCCTTTGCCAGACCGCGGTCATTAAAGTATATCCGCAAAGGCACGAGGGTGAAACCCCGCTGTTCGAGCTTTACTCTTATCCGCCGGATCTCGGCCTTGTGGAGCAGCAGCTTTCTCTTTCTGGTCGGCTCGTGCTGGTTGCGGCCGGCCTGCTCGTACGGGGCGATACCGG
>LJTR01000272.1 GCA_001303465.1 Phycisphaerae bacterium SG8_4 | reverse complement strand
GCCGGCTCAGGCTCTTTGAGCTTCCACATAATTAGACATCGCAGATTCGCACGGCATAAGCGAGAGACTCGATGGGATCTTTGACCGGCATAAACTCGTGGGCGACGTACCCGTCGTATCCGGTCTTGACAATGGCTCGCATAATCGCCGGATAGTACAATTCCTGTGTCTCGTCGATTTCATGCCGGCCCGGATTGCCGCCGGTGTGGTAGTGTGCAATGTACTGATGGTTATTCTGAATCGTCCTGATTATGTCGCCTTCCATTATCTGAGCGTGGTAGATGTCGTAGAGAATTTTCACTCTGTCGGAGCCGACCTTCTTACATACCTCGACGCCCCAGGCCGTCTTGTCAAACATATAGTCCTTGTGATTAACCTTGCTGTTGAGATACTCCAGGCAGATGTTCACCTTCTTCTTCTCGGCGAAGCCGGCGATCTGCTTGAGCGCAGCAACTGTATTGTCAATCCCCACGTCGTCGGGCATTCCCCCTCGATTGCCTGGAAAGGTGATGACGTTCGGATAGCCGTACTCTGAGGCGGCTTCGATGGCCGTGCGTATTTGCGACAGACACTGCTCGTGATTTTCTTTTCTGTTCAACCCCTTCGTAAGGCCGTGGGTGTTGATCATCGAACAGGCCAGGCCGTGCTTCTTCAGAGTCGGAAAGTCACTGGGCCCGAGCAGGTCAATTGCCTTTAGGCCCATCTTCTTGCAGATGGCACAGAATCTATCGAGAGGGATCTTACCGTAACACCACTTGCTTACGGACTGATTGATACGATCATTCTTGACTATCCGTACGATGTCTTCCGCTGCCAGGGTGTCTGTCGCATTGGCTAGCGAGCCGGCGACTGCGCCGGCGGCTGCAAGGGAAGTGTTACGCACAAAAGTGCGTCTTGAAAGCTTATCGTTTTGTTGATCAGACATGGTCTTGTTCCTTGATTTAGGTTTAGCTTCGCCTCTTTAGTTAGCCGACTTGGGCGGCCCTTATCTTTGCCGCGCAGACCTTGAATTCCGGTATCTTGGCGATCGGATCCAGCGCGTCGTTGGTCAGCATGTTCGCGGGGCCTTCGGCAAAATGAAACGGCATGAAGAGCCAACCCTTCGCGACCTGTGTGCCCACGCTGGCCTTGGTTGTCACTTTGCCCCTAGTTGTCGAGACCTCTACCGAGTCACCGTCCTCAATGCCGTATTCTTTGGCGTCCTTGAAGTGAATCTCGACGTACCCGGTGGGGGATTTCTGGTCGATGGCAGGCGATTTCCGCGAGAGCGTCCCGGTGTGGTACTGGTACAACTGCCGGCCCGTCGAGAGAATCATGGGGAACTCGTCGCTGGGCGCTTCGGCGGGCTCCCTGAAGCGAACCGGGTGGAACTTGCCTTTGCCCCGTTTGAATTCGCCCTTGTGGAGGTATTTCGTGCCGGGGTGGTCCCTGTCCAGGCAGGGCCATTGTAGCCCTACCGATTCGATTCTATCGTAGGCAATTCCGCCGTAGAGAGGTGACACCGAGGCGATTTCATCCATGATCTCCGAGGCGTTCTCGTATTGCATCGGGATGCCCATTGCAGTGGCGATCTCGCATACGATTCGCCAGTCATCCCGACTCTGTCCTGGAGGATTCACTGCTTTTCTAACTCGCTGGATGCGCCGCTCGGTATTTGTAAATGTCCCTTCCTTTTCCGCAAAGCTGAACGCCGGAAGCACGACGTCTGCATACTGGGCTGACTCGGAGAGGAATACGTCCTGCGCGATAAGGAACTCAACCTTCTCGAGGGCCTTTCGTGTCCGATTGAGATTTGGATCCGACAGCGCGGGATTCTCCCCCATCAAATAGAGCGCTCTGACCGAACCGTCCTCGATTGCGTGGAACATTTCCACTACGGTCAGGCCCGTTTTGGCCGAGAGTTTTGCGTTCCATGCCTTCTCGAATTTAGCATGAATATCGGCGTCCTCCACCGATTGATATCCCGGATAGACGTTGGGCAGGGCACCCAGATCGCACGCGCCCTGGACGTTGTTCTGACCTCGCAGAGGATTCACGCCGGCGCATTGTTTTCCGACATTTCCTGTCAGCATGGCCAGGTTCGCGAGTGACAGTACGTTGTCGGTGCCCGTGGTGTGCTGTGTTATTCCCATGCTGAAGACAATGCTGGCAGCGTCGGCTTTGGCGTAAATGCGGGCGGCCTGGCGGATCGCTTCGGCCGAGACGGTCGTAATCTTCTCGGCCTTCTCAGGCGTCATTTCTTTGATTGCGTCTACAATTTCCTCGAAACCTTCCGTACGCTGCTCGATGAATTCCTTGTCGTACAGGTTCTCCTCGAGGATAACATTCATCATTGCATTTATCAGAGCGACATCGGTTCCGGGCTGCTGCTGCAGATGGAACTTTGCGTAACGCACGAGCTCGATCTCTCTTGGATCGGCGACGATAAGCTCGGCGTCGTTTCTTACCACCGCCTCTCTGACGCCCAGCGCTATCACCGGATGTGCCTCTGGCGTATTTGATCCTATCACGAATATGCACCTGGCGTTCTTGAATTCGTCGATGGAGTTTGTCATTGCGCCGCTTCCGAACGCCCGCGCCAGTCCCGCGACGGTCGATGCGTGACACAGACGGGCGCAGTGGTCTACGTTGTTTGTACCGATGCCGGCGCGGATAAACTTCTGGAAGACGTAGTTGTCCTCGTTGGTGCACTTGGCCGAAGACAGACCCGCGATGCTGTCGGGGCCGGATTCGGATTTTATCTTTGAGAGATTCTCGGCGATAAGGCCGATTGCCTCGTTCCAGGTTGCCTCTTGGAGTCTGCCGTTTCGTTTTATCAGCGGCGTCGTGAGCCTTTCGGGATGGCCCACGAAGTCCATGCCGAACCGGCCCTTGACGCAGAGATTGCCGTCATTGGGTATGCAGCCGACTTCGCTGGTTACCCTCACGATCTTGTTCTTCTTTGGATTGACGTTAAGATCGATCTGGCAGCCCACCCCGCAATAGACACAGGTCGTTCTTGTCCTGACCAGGTCCTTCGCCTGGCCCTGGCCTTTAGCAGAGCGATCGTACAAGGCCCCGGTCGGACACGTGGAGATACACTGGCCGCAGAGCACGCACGTCGATTCATTCAGAGGCAGATCAAAGGCAGTGGTAACCTCGGTCTCGGCGGCTCTGTTCTTGAAAGTCAGGGCGTGGGCCATCTGCACTTCGTCACAGATTCGCACACACCTGCCACAGCGGATGCACTTGTTTGGATCGTACTGAAGTGCAAGATTGCCGGTCGTGTAATTGTCGACAATTTCGGCGCCGAGTGCCTGGCCGAGCGATTCTTCACTGAGCTGATATTCGTAGGCATAATTCTGGAGACTGCATCTGCCGTTCTCGTCGCAAACCGTACATCTGGCTTTGTGCTCTTGGAAGAGCAGTTCCAGAATGGTCTTGCGGATTTCTCGGATTTCATCGGTGTCTGTTTTCACCACCAGCCCGTCGCGAGCCTCGAAAACGCACGCTGGCTGCAGGCCCCGCTGGCCTTCGATCTCGACAAGGCACAGTCGACACGAGCCGGAAGGCACCAATCTCGGGTCATAACAGAGGTTTGGAATATCGATGCCGTTGGCAAGTGCGGCCTGGAGCACCGTCTGCCCCTGCCGGGCTGTGATCTGTTTGCCGTCTATGGTCAGTTTCACTTGAGCCAAATCCTTCTTGTCTGTCAGTTCTTGCTCTTTGGTTCCACCTGCTTTTCCCGTCTGGTCAGCTCGCCGCTGCGGCGATAGACCGCGGCGAAACGCGCCGGACAAGCCCCGAGGCACGCGCCGCAGCGGATACAGATTTCACGATCGATGATATGGATTTCCTTCTTTTCTCCGGTTATCGCCTCGACGGGACATACTCTCGCGCAGGAGCCACAGCCCGTGCATCTGTCCGGATCGATATGGAAGCTGAGCATGGAGGTGCAGACAAACGCCGGGCACTGATTCTTATTGATGTGATCTTCGTATTCGTTTCTAAAGTACCTCAGCGTGGTCATGACCGGATTGGGTGCAGTCTGGCCCAGACCGCAGAGGGATCCTCTTCCGACATGATCGGCCAGCCGCTCCAGTCGGCTCAGCTCGTGGATCGTCGCCTTGCCCTCACAAACAGCATCCAGAATCTCAAGCATTTCTTTCGTGCCGACCCGGCAGGGCGTGCACTTGCCGCAGGATTCGCTCTGGACGAATTGCAGGAAATACCGGGCGACGTCCACCATACAGGTGCTCTCGTCCATTACGATCAGTCCCCCGGAGCCCATGATAGCGCCGATGTCCTTGACCGAATCGTAGTCGATGCCGAGATCGAGGAACTGATCGGGTACACATCCGCCGGAGGGGCCTCCCATCTGGGCGGCTTTGAACTTGCCGTCATCGGGAATTCCGCCCCCGACGTCGAAGACTATCTGGCGCAGCGTTGCGCCCATCGGGACTTCCACCAGGCCTGTGTTGTTGACCTTGCCCGCCAGCGCAAAGATCTTCGTTCCTCTGCCGCCCTCAGTACCTATGGATGAGTACCAATTCGCGCCTCTGTTTATTATCAACGGTACATTGGCAAAGGTCTCCACGTTGTTGATGTTTGTTGGTTTGCCGTGATATCCTTCCTGTGCTGGAAAGGGTGGTCTTGGTCTGGGCATCCCGCGCTTGCCTTCGAGCGAGGCGATCAGCGCCGTCTCTTCGCCGCAGACGAAGGCGCCGGCTCCGATACGGACTTCTATGTCGAAATCGAATCCGGAGCCGAAGATGTTCTTGCCTAACAGGCCGTACTGCCTCGCCTGGTCCAGCGCGATGCCGATATGCTCGACAGCTATTGGGTACTCCGCTCGCACATAGACAAAACCGTTCGAGGCACCTATGGCGTAAGCCGCGATCATCATTCCTTCGATGACTCTGTGTGGGTCACCTTCTTTGAGGGCTCGGTCCATGAACGCACCGGGGTCGCCCTCATCGGCATTGCAGATGAGATACTTCTCATCTCCGGGAGATTTCCGGCAGAAACCCCACTTGAGGCCGGTTGGAAAACCCGCACCGCCACGGCCTCTAAGATCTGCCTTCGTGACTTCTTCGATCACCTCCTCGGGCGTCATCGTGCAAAGGGCTTTTGCGGCCGCCTCATAACATCCGCGTGCAATCGCATCTTCGATATTCTTGGGATCGATCCTGCCGCAATTTCCCAGCACGACCTTCTGCTGGGCTCGGTAGAAACCGACTTCGTCGATTCTGGGCAGAGCCTTGCCGTTCTCGACGCCAACCAATGACTGAACGGGCTGGCCGCTGCGAATCGTTGTTTCTATTATCTCATCGACGTGATCCGGCTTGACGCCCCCGTAGAGGTACTCATAAGGTTCGATCAGTACCACCGGGGCACGTGCGCACAATCCTATGCAGCCGGTCTCGACGACCGCGATTTCCTCATCGAGTTTTGCCGCAGCCAGCTTCTGTCTGAATGCTGCGGCAACGTCGGCGGCACCCAGTGCCCGGCACCCTGTCATGCAAATCAGGACGCGACACCGATATTTCTGGTCTGCTTCTAGTGTCTGAGTGGCAATTTCCTTCAGCTCTTTGGGCGAGTCTATCTTTTTCGAACTCATTGGCTCATTCGTACCTGTCGAGAATCGCTTTTATTTTGCCTGCTTTAACGTTGCCGTAGTAGTCGTTGTTTATCATTATTACCGGTGCTAAGAAACACGTGCCCAGACATGCTACCGTCTCGAATGTGAAACGCATGTCTTCGGTTGTCTGCCCCTCTTCAACTTCAAGCTCTCGCTCCAGGGCACTAATGATGTCCCTGCCTCCTCTCACATGGCACGCGGTTCCCCGGCAACACTTGATCGTGTGGCGTCCGCGAGGTTCGAGATGGAACTGCTCATAAAAGGTAGCCACGCCGTACATGTGACTGGCCTGCAGGCCCGTCTGCTTGCTCACCTCCGACAGTATCTCTGCGGGAAGATAGCCGTAGGCATCCTGGATCTGCTGGAGGATCGGGATAAGGCTGTCGGATGTTATCTGGCCCATTGATTCGCAGATCTTCAGCGCCGGACCTTTGTCTAATGAAGTTTGCGTCGTACTTTGCATGTTTTGCCGCCTGAATATAGAAATCAACAAAAGGCACAAGCAATTTCAGATACGGGAGGATTATACTGCTCAGCGGGTATGCCAGCAACGGTTTGTGGCGAGTTTTGGAGAATATTTGGCCTTTTTTTGGCCGATTGTCACTGATTTTGACATCGGTGGACGAAGTAGGAAAATAATGCAAAAAAAACTTCCCGGTTCTTGGAAATACTTCGACAGTTGTTATATAATTACGCCCACGAGTGCCGTGCCCGTATATGTGCAGCCACGACCTTGGGCTGCCAGGCTTTCCTGATTTTTGCGGCCCTCCCCTCTCGGGGGGCATAAGAAACACTGTATAAAGATGGAGACAGAAAATGAAGCTTGACGCAACGAAGATGAAAGACTGGCAGATCGCAGAGGCTGCCGAGGAAACAATGGTACCCGTCAGCAATCTGGCCGCCGAGATGGGTCTAAAGGAGGACGAGTTGATCCCGATGGGTCGCACTCTGGCGAAGGTCGACTACCAGAAGGCCTGCGCCCGTCTGGCGGGCGGCCCGACGGCGAAGTACATCGACGTGACTGCTATTACGCCGACGCCGCTCGGCGAGGGAAAGACCACAACTGCTGTGGGGCTGATCGAG